>DATHJP010000807.1:0-2860 GCA_035489695.1 Terriglobales bacterium | reverse complement strand
ACGCGGCTTGGTTTTATTCTCCGTGTCCAGGAGCTGATGAGCGAAACACCGGATCTGCGCAGGTTCCTCGACAGTTGGCCCTACGACGCGGACAACAATGTCCGGCTCGCACGCGGTGCCGACGAACGGGAGATCATGCTCGTCCGCCAGCCCTTGGGGCTCGAGGAATACGAAGTGCAGGGCCGGCCCGATGGTCAGCGCCCGCACGAGTCGGAATCGGTGCTGGAATTCCAATATGCGCGCCTTGCAGCGGCAAGAAATGCAGGTGCGGAATCTGCGCTTAAGCTTACGGCGGCGGATTGCGCTGACTTGTTCGACGAGGGCACGATTTACTACCATCGCCTCATTCATTTCTTTCGCCTGAAGAACTGGTTACGCGCGGAACGGGACAGCGCCCGGAATCTGCAACTGCTGGATTTCGTAAAAGGATACGCGGAGCATGAAGAGGACCGCATACAGCTTGAGCAGTGGCGGCCGTATATCAGCCGCATAAACGCAGTGGCCCGCGCGATGATCCTTCTGGAAAAAGGGCAGTACGAGGAATCGCTCAAAATCGCGCGCGATAGCATTGAGGGACCGAAGGGTGTTGATGAACATCCGAAAGGTCCCCGAGAACTCGCGGAGGCGTTGCTCCAAGAATCGCGTGAGTCTCTCGTAATTCGACCGGCTTTTCGCCCGCGAGAAGAGTCGGCGTACGTGTTGCGGGGCGATTACTGGACGATCCGTTATCAAGGACAGATCGCACGCCTCAAAACCACCCGCGGTCTGCACTGCCTCGCCTTCCTCCTACGCCACCCTGGGAGGGAGTTTCATGTCAGCGAATTAATCGTGGATCTGATACAAGTTCCTGTGTTGGCGGAGACCAGGATCGCTGGCCATGAAGAATCGGTTCTCGAGGTGACGACCGCTCACTCGAAAGGCCCTGGCCCAATCCTCGACGCGCGGGCCAAAGCCGAATACAAGCGCCGGCTGCACGACCTAAGGGAAGACTTGGACGAAGCCGCGCAATTCAGTGATAGAGAACGCGCTGCCAAGGTTCAGGAAGAGATGGATTCAATCTCCGAACAACTCGCGATGGCGATCGGACTCGGTGGAAGGAAACGCCAGGCGGGGTCGGACGCCGAGCGGGCGCGCTCGGCCGTAACTAAGCGAATCAAGGAGTCCATTAACAGAATCAGTGGACCGGTCCCTGCGCTCGGCCGCCACCTCGCCGCGAGGATTAAGACCGGCTTTTTCTGCTCCTACAATCCGCATCCGGATCGGCCGGTGGCCTGGAAATTCTGCTGAGGGTCAAGAGACTCGATGATTCCATGTCGAATGCGAGTCTATTGATGCTCGACAACTTTCGGCGATTCTCGGGTTACGGCAATCTCGCGACTCCGCCGGGCGATTGCTTCCCACGGGAAAATGAGCACTTCTGGCGCAGTGACCAACATGCTCGCGTTGTACTTAGTGCGTCGCGAATTCTTTGGAATTCGATATCTCCTACTTCGAGGAGTCCGGCCAAACGCGAAATTGGTCGTCGGATTTCCTTTGGAATTGCGGGCTCCCGCTTGTATCCTATGTCATGGTGAATTTCCGCCCAACCATGTTGGAGAATTGGGAGAATTGATCGAATCTGAATTTCTGCTTTCAAATCGGCAAATTTCTTGTACTCAGTGAGACGTATGCGTTTTCCGGGCAGGAGCGCAACGCAATGAAATGATCGATATCGGTGAACTCTGAACCGAAGACGGCACGCCAACATCTGCCGGCTGGCCTCCGGAAAACGATATGCAACATTGAATCGCAGCAGACGCCGCGCCAACAGCCCCTCCCACAAACGGGGTATAGACGACCAGACTCAGAAAGCGTAAAAAAAGGTCAATGCTCCAGAAAGATCACCTCTAAAAGTGCCGCGTCGGCGAACTCAGGTTTCTGAGCCAGTGGGAATGTGCAGCGGCGTCCGCGTTGTGCGGCAAGCGGCGGTGTCTTGGAAAGGCAATCCGAACGGCAGTGCGTATGACATCTCGCTCGCTCTTTTCCACTGGCTTCTCTCTGGTGAATGCCTCACGGCTTGAGGCGCTGAGGATTCCGGGTAACTTAGCTGATACTTACACGCACACCCACACCGACTCCCAATAGTCCATCAACAACCATCACAACTAACAAACAAACATCATGCCCATCAACCTCGCCACGCCCCTCCGCTGGAAATCCGCCACGGCCGACGAGCAGAAAATGCTCAGAAGTCTTCAGGGGAACATTCTCAAGGGACATGGTCGCGATCACACGTGGAATATCTTTTTCCAACTAGGCGGCGACGCGGCAGCTTCCAAGCGCGTCCTCCGCGAACTCGGCAATTTCCACGTCACCGACGCCTACACTCAACTGCTTGTCAATGAGTCGTTCAAAGCCAGCGGGACAGACGGTGGCACCTTTTGCGCCGCATTCCTTAGCGCCGCCGGCTACACCGCGCTCGGTGTCGCCTTTGTTGCGCCTGCCGGCAATGCCGTTTTCGGCCCTGGCATGAAAGCGGCCAGCAGTCTCAGCCAACTCGCCGATCCCCCGGTTGCGAAGTGGGAGGCGCACTTCCAAAATCCCATTCACGGCATGATCCTTGTCGCTGACGACGACACCGCCCGCGGAGCCGCCGCCGTCCAGGAAATTGAGACGCTCCTCGTCCAATCCGGTGCCACCATCCAGCACGTCCAGGTCGGCAAGGCACTCCGCAACGCCGTCGACATCGGCATCGAACACTTTGGTTACGTTGATGGCCGCAGCCAACCCCTGATACTTCTGGAGGACATCGAAGCCGAAGCCCAAAAATCAGGAATTGCTCAATGGGACGCCGCCTTCCCCCTCGGCACCGAAGTGTTCG
>DATHJP010000806.1:0-4537 GCA_035489695.1 Terriglobales bacterium | reverse complement strand
CCGTCCGTTGAGGTGGAAAAACCGATATCGGACGATCCACCGCCAACCACGAAGCGGCCCATTTGGAAAGTTGCCACCATGGTGGATCCGAAAACGAAGGTGTCGGGCTCGACCTCAGTCGCATGCTGACTGCTGCCGTTGGTAAACGTGTCTGTGCTGACTCGGGTAAGTAAAACTTGTGCCGCGGCGGTCTGCGTCAGAATAACCGAGAAAGCAAGTACCAGCACAGCCGAAAATAAAACATGCGTGGTGGTGTCACCGCGAAAACGGACGGAAGTTCGATTCATCAAGATTGTCCTTGTACGCTGGATTCAGACGCCCGCAGAACTGTGGCGGCCCAGATGGGAGTATTCGGGCATACAGCAGAGTTGCGGCACCTGGCGAGACGTGCGCCGAAGATACATTGCCCGCTCGCATCCTGTCAATGTGAAGGATTTTGCATACCAGTCAACTCGTGCGCGCTGCGCACTATCTCCTGGCTGAACGGTGAAAAGATTTTTTCGGAGGCGGGATGGGGAACTCGCCGTCTTCATCGTAGAATTTGCGGCGGCCGTGATCCGATTTCGCGTTGGGCACCGGCTTCTCGCTTCTCGAACTCATATGAACCGAGTCCGCCGAACTCGCCAGCGACTGCGTGGTGGTGTAAATGGCTTCATCGAACATCGTCCCGGAGTTGCTGCGCGCCAGGGCGAACGCGGCGTAAGCCTTCCCACCGGAGTACGAGGTCGAAATGTAATCGGCTACCATCCGGCCAGAGAAAGTGTCCGGCAACCAGCCTAAAGACATGGGGCCGGCAATCATTTTTGCTGCACTCCAAGTGGCGCCGCCATCCTGCGAAGACACGAAGCCAAGATCGAGCGCGCAGGTGGAAAAACTACAGTTCGATTGTGAATACCAATAGTAAGCGAGGGTGAGGTGCGCACTAGAGCCGCTGGTCGCGGGATCGACTCCGAGGCCGGGAATGAAATAGTCAGCCGTGCTGGTGACCGGGTCAATCGGAATCCGAGACGGGGCAGTCCATATGAGGCCATCGGTGGACGTGCTTATCACCAGGTCATTCGAGGAGCATCCAGACCGGAAGCGGCAATCCTGCCACACCACATAGACCACTCCGGCTCCGTCAACTTCGGCCGAAGGCAGAGCCGAGGTGCGAAGACCGCCTGCCACTAAATGATCGATGATGTTGGAAATGGTAACGTGCGAATTCCAACTGGCGCCGCCATCAGTGGAAGTGAATGCCAGCATGTCGAATCCGAACGCCTCTTCGATTGGAACAACGACCGTGCCATCGGGCTGCACCACCGGTTGTCCGCCGATGCCTTGCACGGAGTCTGCTGTGTTCAAGGCTTGTCCCCAGGTAAGGCCTCCGTCGATTGAAGTGCTCATCCAGACCAAGCCGTTGGCACTGGGATCGTCCCACTGCACGTAGCAGTGTCCGAAGAAGGGGCTGGTTGTGGTGTTGTCACAGACGATCCAGTCCTTATCGGGGCTCCCCGCCGCGGTTACGGTGATCGGATTCTGCCAGATGAGTCCGTCGGAAGAACGGCTTGCGACGACTGCGTACTGTGTGCCCAAGGCAAGCGTGGCGATGATCCAGACATTGTGCGCGGCGTCGAAAGCGACCGATGCATCACTGGCGCCAGTGAAGGTTCCACCACCTTGAAATGTTGTGATACCGGGAAGGAACCCGCTAGTCCATGTTGTGCCTCCGTCGGTCGAGGTAGAAAAGCCGATGTCAGCCCCGCCGCCGCTGAAAATCCGCCCCACTTGAAACGCGCTCACGATCGTGGAACCAAAGGCAAATGTATCGGGCTCGACTTCGGTAGCGTGCTGGCTGGTGGCATTGGTAAAAGTGTCGGTGCTTAGTCTGGTGAGCGGGATTTCGGGTGTAGTGGTGGTGGATGGCGAAATTCCCGCACATGCCGGGATCATCGCGAGCACTATGGACAAGACAACCAACGCCGGTAAACGTCGACTAGTTCTGAGCTGGCGCGAGTCGGTGATCACTGCAAAACAGTATAAATGTGCCGCGGGCCGCTGAGTCTAGCGTGGTCTCGATTAGTCACTTAGATGAGCTGACTCTTATCGTTACAATCTTGCTGGGGAGAAACGATTATGACGATATTCAATGAGGCTCGAGGCCGCGTTATCGATGCCAATCCCAGCCCGATATTTCGCCTGCTAGGGCTGGCAATTGCGGCATTCCTGATTGTGATTCTTCTATTTTCGTCCATCGCCAGGGTGGAATCGGGCCACGTGGGTGTGCTGACGCTATTCGGCCGCGTGACCGGTGAGGTGCTGCAGGAGGGAATTCATCTCATCAATCCTTTCAAGTCGAGCAACGAGATGTCCATCCGCACGCAGGAAATCAAGGAATCCGCGAGTGTGCCGTCTGCCGAGGGACTGGTCATGAATCTGGATACCTCGCTGATTTATCACCTCGACCCGTCAAAAGCCGCCGATGTCTACCAGAAGATTGGCCCAAACTACTTGAACGTGTTCATTGAGCCGAACCTGCGCGCAGCAATCCGCGAGGCGACCGCTTCGCACACTGCCAACGCTCTTTACAGCGGGGAACGCGAGTTGGTGGCCAAACAGATTCGCGACCAGCTCACGGCGCTGCTCGGACAGCGTGGAATTCTGGTGGAAGCCATTTTGCTGCGCGACATCCAGCTGCCGCTAACCCTCAAGACTTCGATCGAAACCAAGCAGCAGGCCGAGCAGGAAGCGCTGGCCATGAACTTCCGCTTGCAGAAAGAGAAGCAGGAAGCGGAGCGCAAGCGCATTGAAGCCGCTGGTATCCGGGACTTTCAGCAGATTGTGGCCCAGGGCATCAGCACGCAGCTGTTGGAATGGAAAGGGATCGAGGCCACCGAGAATCTGGCGAAAAGTGCGAATGCCAAGGTGGTCGTGATCGGAAACAGCAAGAACGGCTTGCCCCTGATTTTGGGCCAGTAGTGTGGATGGTGTGGCGCGGGCGCTCCCGCCCGCGTGACATTAGCGGCATTTAATCCGCGGTTCAATGCCCGTTTGCGCGACCGTGGAAGAGCGGCCCTTCAGGGCCGCGTTACGAAGGAAGCGAGATGAGCTTCAGCCCCGGTGGTCGCATTGGGTCTCGCACTGGGGCTAAAGCCCGTATCAAAAGCCGCCTGACGCGGCGCTAAAGCGCCGCTCTTCCACGGTGGCTGACACGTCACACGAAATAACGCGTCACGCGAGCAAAACACGGCAAAGGAGCGCCACACGCCACAGCAGCGTCGCGCGTCACGCGAGCACCGCGCGGCAAACGAGAGCACCTGATTCTCGCCCTCGACCGGCGTGGTTTGGAAGACTCTCGCGACTCGGCGCTGTTAACATTACCCCGTGGCAGCACTCCTCGACATCCGTCACCTCACGGTTGAATTTCCCACCCAAGGTGGTCCGACAAAGGCTGTCGGAGACTTAAGTTTCGCCATCGCCCCCGGCGAAGTACTCGGCTTAGTCGGCGAATCCGGTTCGGGGAAGTCTGTCACTTCGCTTGCCATGATGCGTCTTCTCCCACCGCAGGCGCGAGCGAGTGGAGAAATCCTTTTCAGCAATGGAAGTGGTTCACCGCGTGATCTGCTTGAACTTGCGGAGCCAGAGATGAGGCGCCTTCGCGGAACTGCGATCACCATGATCTTTCAGGAACCGATGACGGCCCTGAATCCGGTCATGCGAGTAGGAGATCAGATCGCTGAAGCGGTCGTCGCTCACAGTGATGGAAGTAAGCGAGACGCGTGGGATCGGGCTGTCGCCGCGATGAATGACGTAGCTATTGCTGATCCAGCACGTCGGGCTCGAGATTATCCCCATCAACTTTCAGGAGGAATGCGTCAACGAATCATGATTGCCATGGCCATCGTCAATCGTCCTCAGTTGCTGATTGCCGACGAACCTACTACCGCGCTCGATGTGACCATCCAGGCGCAAATTCTCGAACTGCTGGCTGGGCTGCGCTCTAAATTCAATCTGGCAATGCTTTTCATCTCGCATGATTTGGCAGTGGTCTCGCAAGTCGCGGACCGGGTGGCTGTGATGTATGCCGGCGCTCTGGTTGAACTCGGTTCAAAGGAGAATATTTTTCAGGCACCAGCGCATCCTTATACACGGGGCCTGCTGAAAGCAGTACCCACGCTGAGAACCGATCGCACGCGTCCGCTGGAGACGATTGAAGGGACAGTGCCGGTCGCGCACGCCGTTCCTCCGGGATGTCCTTTTGAGCCGCGATGCGATTTCCGCATAGCCGAATGCGCGCAAAGCCTGCCTCCGGTGGTGGAAGTCGCGCCTGGGCATTGGGCGAGGTGTCCGGTGGTGAATCAGCAAGGTCTATAATCGCCAGTTTGCCCGGTGACTTGTGCGTCTTCTTTTACTCAGCGACATTCACAGTAACCTCGAAGCTCTGGAAGCTTGCCTCGCGGCAGCTCCGGCTCATGATGTCGTGGTCAACCTTGGCGATATCGTGGGATACGGCGCGAGTCCCAACGAAGTGACCGAACGTTCACGTGGATTGGGCAAA
>DATHJP010000805.1:0-8914 GCA_035489695.1 Terriglobales bacterium | reverse complement strand
AGCGGCAACCACCAGGTTGGGATTCGCGGTACTGAATGCGATCCTGCTGAAACCCATTCCAGCGAAAGGACGGGTTCCGGTGCTGTCTTGTGTGATCAGAGTCCAGGTGTTGCCTGCATCTGGCGAACGCAGAATGCCCAGACCATAGTACGAATCCGAGGAGCTGTTCGTCTCCCCCGTTCCAACCAGAATCACGCTATGTGAGGGATCAGGGTTGCTCAATTGGGGTTGAACTGCAATCGCACCCACGGCCAGTGTGGCCTGGTTGTCAATTACCGGACTCCAAGCGACATTCGCAGGATCGAGGCTAACAGGACCGGCATTGGTCGACTTCCAGACTCCGCCGTACGCGCCGCCAACATAAACTGTGTTGCCGGTAGCATCTGCTGGGTCCACTGCAACCGCCGTAGCGCGCCCCGAGACCAAGTGGTAATCCTGGCTGCCTAAGCCAGTTGCGTCAGAGGCGAGGGGAGCGGGCCCCAGTGGCGTCCAACCGTTGGGAGCTGTAAACCCCTGAGAAAATTCCGTCAATCCCTGGTTTTGCGAAGCTGCTATCTGAGCCGCGCGCATCCGCATTTTCTGTAAGTGAGCGCGGTAACGCAGTGCCGCTGTCGCCTGGCCTGGAATGGTGCGGCCACGCATGAACCACTGCTCGCGTTTTGCGGGTTGGTCACGATCCGTGTCTGCAATGGGATTGGATTCCGACGCGATTTTGGTTCCTTGTGCGAAAACAAGCGGGTAAGTACAAGTCAGGAAGAAACAGACGGCAAGGGCGACGCGCAAACGCCGGCACAGACAAATTGTCATAGGCTAAGGCCGGAAGGGGAACGCGTTAAGGAACGGCCGATGCTTTAGTATCGAAGCGTAAGTAGCTGTTGTCAACGCAAAAAAAATTCGCTTGATGCCGAATTATCGGCACTAGCAGAGGGCGCGTGAGCGAGTGAGAATTCGATGGGAAACTAGTTAGTTACTCGTATCTTAGTGCCTCAATTGGATCCATCCGCGCCGCTTTTCGCGCGGGATAGAAACCAAAAAAGATTCCCACCGCCATGGAGAAGACTACAGCAGCGACGATCGCCATAGGCGAGACCAGCACTGGCCATCCCAGAGTTTGTGTAATGAGGTAGGACGCTCCCACGCCGGACATGATTCCGACTGCTCCACCCACTAAGCTGAGTACTATGGCCTCGATCAGAAACTGCTGTTGCACATCTCCTTCGGTAGCGCCGATGGCCATTCGGATTCCAATCTCGCGCGTCCGTTCTGTGACTGAGACCAGCATGATATTCATGATCCCGATGCCGCCGACGATCAGCGAAATGCTGGCGATAGAAGCCAGCAGCACGGTGAACAACCGAGCCTGCTGATCCGCGAGATCCGCGACGTCCGCCAGATTGCGCACCATGAAGTCGTCATCCTGGCCGGAACGAATGCGGTGGCGGTCACGAAGCAGGCTGGTGATCTGTTGCTGCGCCGTGTAACTGGCCTCGCGCGAGATGGCGGATACCATGATCCAGCGCAGCCAGTCCTGACCAGTGATTTTCTTCTGGAGAGTGGTAATCGGAACAATGATGACGTCGTCCTGATCCTGACCCATGGCTGCCGAAGTTCCCTTGGGTACAAGCACGCCGACTACTTTGAATGGCAGATTGCTGATACGGATCGTCTCTCCGACAGGGTCGGTTGCTCCGAACAGATTCTTGCGCACGGTTTCGCCGATCACCGCCACATTGGCTGCCATGTCCACATCGTTTTGACTAAACGAACTGCCCTCCTGGAACGGCCAGGTACGAATGTCAAAGTACTGAGGCTCAGTGCCATTGATTTGTGTCGCCCAGTTGTCGTTTCCGTAGACCACTTGGGCGGAGCTTTGGCTGCCAGGTGCAGCTGCTTTCACTGCGGGAGATTCGCGCAGGATGGCTAACATGTCGTCATAGATCAGGGTTTTGGTCGCTCCTGATCCCATGCGCATGCCGCCGCGCGTGACCGTGCCGGAACCGACAAAAAGAATGTTCGAACCCATGGCGGCAATCTGCTGTTGCGCCTGCTGTTGTGCACCCTGGCCGACGCTCACCATGGCAATCACGGCGCCCACGCCAATGATGATGCCTAGCATGGTTAAACTGGATCGCATCTTGTTGCGAGCTAGAGCCCGCATCGCGATCCGAATAATTGCCATTACATCCATATTGCTTTCCTGAAAACCAGCACTTGGCACTTAGCAATTAGCATTTAGCCGGTCGAGGCAGGTGCTCAGGGCTAAGTGCATCGGCGTCTTAGCTTCTGCATTCTGACTTCTCCTGCCACGGTTGCCGGCGGGACGCCAGCGCTACTAATCCTCTAACGTCGGCATATTTTTTAGTACGTCTGCGGCGACAGGCCGTTCGTGAACTGGTTCGTCGCGGCGGATTTTGCCGTCCCGGAATTCAATGCTGCGCTTGGCAAACTGCGCGACATCGGGCTCGTGCGTTACCAACACCACGGTCAAGCCATCGCCGTTCAGTTTTTGAAAGATATCCATGATCTCAACCGAGGTACGGCTGTCCAGATTGCCTGTGGGCTCGTCAGCCAGCAAGATCGATGGACGGTTGACCAGCCCGCGCGCAATCGCCACGCGCTGTTGCTGTCCACCAGAGAGTTGCGACGGAAAGTGCATGGTGCGATCACCCAATCCGACGAGTTGCAGCGCCTGCTCGGAGCGTTTTCTGCTTTCCTCTTTGGTGATGTGCGCATACAGCGTAGGCAACTCCACATTCTCCAAAGCGGTGGTGCGCGACAGCAGATTGAATCCCTGAAAGACGAAGCCAATTTTGCGATTGCGAATTGCGGCCAGTTCTTTCTTGGTCAGGCTCGAGGCCTCAATTCCTTCCAGCAGATAACGACCGCTGGTGGGTTTATCGAGGCATCCCAAAATGTTCATGAAGGTGGATTTGCCGCTCCCGCTGGCGCCCATGATGGCCACGAACTCACCGCGTTCAATTCGCAGGCTGACCCCACGCAGAGCATGCACGCGAGTTTCGCCCAGGTCGTAATACTTGTGCACATCATCGATCTCGATGATTGTGTCGCCTGCGCCAGGCGCCTTCATGCGCACATCAGGTTGTGAAATAGTAGCCATTCAATTGTTCTTACTTGTTTATCCCAATTCTTTAGGCCAATTCGTTACGCCAAAGCCGCTGCTCCAAAACGCGAGTTACCGCCCGCGTGGTGTTGCCGGGCTGGCCGCACCAGGTGGACGGGCGCTGCTCGCGCTCGAAGTCTGATTGATCGCGCCAGTTATCAACTGATCCCCCTCGTTTACCTGCCCATTCAAAACTTGCGCCACTTCGGTCACGGTATGGTCGGTAATCCCGGTGCGGATTTTCACCGGTTCCAGAGTTTTATCCGCACGTAATTTCCATATAACCGATACGTCCATCTTGGGCACACGCGGCTGCCCGGCATCGCTTCCACCACCTTGAGCGCCTTGGGCGCGAGCCTGCCTGCCTGCGGCCCCGCCGCTATTGGCCGCCCCTCCCCCGCTTGCGCTAGCCTGTTCCCCGGACGTCAACCCATATTTTTGATAGAGCGCCCGGATGTCCTCGGGTTTCATGTCCGGCTTGTAGCGCAGCGCCCCATTGGGCACCCGCAACACACTTTTCGCGCTGGCAACTGGAATCGTGATATACGCAGTCATCCCCGGAAAAAGTTTAGTGTCAGGATTATCAAAATCAATCACGGTGTTGTAGGTGACGACGTTTTGCACCGTGGTCGCGTTCATCCGGACCTGCGAAACCTTACCGGTGAAGGTATCTTTGGGATAGGCGTCCACCTTGAAACTTACAATCTGACCGGTGCGGATCATGCCTACATCAGATTCGTCGGTGCTGACGTAGACCTGCATCTTGGTCAGATCCTGCGCGATAGTGAACAGAGTCGGAGCCTGCAGGGAAGCAGCTACGGTCTGGCCCACATCTACGCTGCGCGCGATCACAGTTCCATCGATGGGCGCGTGGATGCTGGTGTAGTCAAGATTAGTCTGCGCCACCGTCACAGCAGCTTCTTTCTGCTGGACCTGCGCCGCTGCCTGGGTTACCAGGGCCTGCCCCCCTGAAACGCCCGCGGTTGCAGAATCCGCATTGGCTTTTGCCAAGTCAAGCTGTTGCGGGCTCATCACGCCTTCTTTCGCGAGATCGACGGTGCGCGCGTAGTCGGCTTTGGTTTGCACAGCGGTAGCTTGCGCTTTTTCCAGGTTGGCTTTAGCCGTGAGTAGATTCGCGCGAGCGTTAGCCAGATCGGCCTTTGCCTGGAGCAAGGTGCCCTCGAACAACGAAGGCTCGATCTGGGCGATCAGCTGTCCTTTTTTCACCTTGGAATTGAAATCCGCGAAAAGACGGGAAATTGTTCCCGAAACCTGCGAGCCCACCTGCACGGTCGTTACTGCGTTAATTGTCCCGGTCGCCTCGACGACCTGGCGTATATCTCCGCGGTCTACCTTGACCGTGAAATATTGAGCCTTGTCCGCCCCCTTGAATTGAAAGGCAGCAAACACGGCGATGGCAACCACCACCAGACCCGCGATCAACCAGTGACGTTTCAGCATTTCCACGTGATCTAACCTCTATTCCCAATCAGCGCTTAGCATTTAGCACTAAGCACTCGGCCATTTTTGGGCTGGGGATGGTCCGTTCAGGATGCGACCCGGGAAGGGCCAAGTGCCAACTGCTCACTCGAAACCTTCTGCCCCTATCTTAATTGATGGTATATTCTGCTGCCGCGGTGCGGCTTTTGTGCAACATTTACAAAAGTTTACGTTAATTTTTCTTCAGGTTGGGACGCTTCCCGATCCCCAAGGAAAACCGTCCCGAAAAGGATAAGCCTTCAATGGACTGGCAGGCATTTTGGCTTACCATCCGGTTGGCGGTGCTGGTCGCAGCCTCCTTGATAGTCATAGGGTTACCCATCGCTTATTGGATAACCTATTCGCGCTGGCGGTGGAAGTTTCTGGCTGAGGCAGTGGTCGGCCTGCCCATCGTTCTCCCTCCTACGGTCTTGGGATTTTATGTTCTGGTGGCTCTTGGTCCCCGAAGCCCGTTGGGTCACTGGTGGGAACGACTTACGGGACATACGTTGGCATTTACGTTTGAAGGGCTGATGATCGGCTCCATCATTTACAGTCTGCCCTTCGCGGTGCAGCCTTTTGCCGCCTCCTTTGCCGCGGTGGATACGAGACTGGTTGCGGCTTCTGCGATACTAGGCGCCTCAAAGTGGCGCACATTTTTTCACGTAATCCTGCCTTTGTCGCTGTCCGGATTGGTAACCGGTGTAGCCCTGAGTTTTGCTCATACCATGGGCGAATTTGGGGTGGTGCTGATGGTTGGCGGCAATATTCCGGGCGTCACACGCACAGTGTCGATCGCAATCTACGACCAGGTGCAAGCGCTCGAATATGGCGCTGCGAATATGACGGCATTAATCCTGTTGGCGATGTCATTCGTAATTCTTTCCATGGTGTACGCTTTGAATCGGAAAGTGTGGGCGGTGTGGCCCTGGAAGTAGAAGAGCAACTCCGGATGAAAGACCCGCCGACAGCCTCAAGCTCGTTTGAAGGCGACACCCTTAGCGTCAACATTCGCAAGCGGTTTGCCGTCAGCGCTGGGGCTTTCGAGTTGGACGCGGCATTCGAGATTCCAGCGGGCATCACCATTTTGTTCGGCGCTTCCGGAGCAGGGAAGACTACTTTGCTCGATTGCGTCGCGGGCCTGGCCACTCCAGATTCGGGATGGATTGCCATTGGAAAGCAGAAATTACTTGACCTCGAGCGTGGCACGAATCTTGCGCCCCAACAGCGGCGAATAGGCTACGTGTTCCAGGACCTCGCACTGTTTCCGCATCTCAGCGTCAAAAAAAATATCGAGTACGGCCTTCAGTCGCTCGGCGGGAGCGAGCGTCAGCGACGGAGCGATGCCTTGATGGCGTCTTTCCGCATTTCGAATCTACGAGCGCGAAAGCCCGCTGAGATTTCTGGAGGCGAGCGTCAGCGGGTGGCGCTGGCTCGCGCGCTAGTGACCGATCCATGTTTGCTCCTGCTCGACGAACCCATGGCCGCGCTGGATGCTTCGACCAAATCGAAGATCATCGAAGACCTCCGGGCCTGGAATAGCGACCATCACATTCCGATTCTTTATGTCACTCATAGCCGCGAGGAAGTTTTTGCTCTAGGCGAGCGTGTGCTGGTTCTCGAAAATGGCCGGATCATCGCGCAAGGGACGCCGCATGAAGTGATGTCGGCTCCACGCCAGGAAACCGTCGCACAACTGTCCGGTTTCGAAAACATTTTTGATGTGACCGTGGTCGCTATACACGAAAACCGCGGCACCATGACTTGCCGCATCACCGGCAGCGACGTGGAATTGGAAACGCCGATGGTACGGGCGGACGTGGGCTCCTCACTTCGGGTTGGAATTCGTGCTGGGGATATCCTGCTGGCCACGGTTCAACCCAGCGGATTGAGCGCTCGCAACATAATTCGGGGCACGATGATTTCGCTTGAGCAACGCGACGTCGTAGTGGTGGCGACGGTGGATTGCGGAGTGGAAGTAGCCATTCATCTCACACTGGCGGCTCGGGATTCGCTGCATCTCCGCCCGGGAGGCCAAGTCTGGCTGGTAGTGAAAACCTACTCTTGTCACCTGATGCTGAAATAGTCATTCCGCGTTTACTTCAAATCTGCTTCTACAACTTGTTCGATTTCGACAACTGCGGCCCACTGGCCATCGCGCGTTTCCATATGAACCAATTTGCCTCCAAGAATTTCTGCGGCTGCGGTAGGGGGCAGGTCGCGGTGGTATCCAAAAAATCGTGCTTTCCAACTTTGCCAGGCACGCCAGTGTTCGAACCATGGATGCGGAGGCTCGTACTTGGTGGAAAATACCAGCGCTACGTCGAAGGTGGAGCGGGCCTGGGCTGCGGCCACGAGTTGCTCGCCACTGAAATCTTCAATACGGACAACCCGCATGGGCCGGGTAACGTAACCGAGATATGGATGAGTGAGCTCATCACTCGCCGGCCACGCGGTTAAGACCCGTGCCATCGGATATCGGGCTTCGACAAACTCCTCAGCACGCTGGTGAAGCAGAATGTAATCGCGGTAAGCGAGATTATCTTCGAAGGAAAATCCGTAGGGAGGGTTTACGAATAGTCCAATGACAAACGCCAGCACTACAATTGCTACTACGGCCCACCACAGCCGCACTCGCCGCCATAGCGTAGAAACCCAAATCATGATCACCAGAGGAACCACGGGGAGCATGTAACGCGCCAATACAGCGCCCCCAATGATTGCCATCGCCACCACATACGCCAGAATCACGGCAAGAAAGGTCAACTGTACGTTCAGTGCGATCCTTGGACGCTCACCGTTCGCATCTCGTAATGGAGAACGGCGTAAGGCCAGCAGTCCAGCTAGAGTCAATATGTACAGATTCAGATATCCAATCGCCTGCCAGAAACGCAGTAGCAGCGCCAGCAAAATGCGCAGGGGATGAAGCGTGGCTTCAACGTTGTAACGAAAAAATTCTGGATTGCCAAATACGAATCCGGTGCGTACGTAATGGTAGGCGTACCAGAGGCCGAGCGGAATCAGAGGAACAAGAAGCAGAGCAGAGCTCCACCTACGGCGCGGATGCAGACAAAGTGTTTCAGCGTACTTGCTCTGCAACCAGGGACAAAATATTTCCCAGGCAAGCAAAGCCAGGGGTGTAAGAATCGCCGTTTCTTTCGCCAGTGCTGCCAGCGAAAACCAAAATACTGTCTGCGCTCTTCGATCTTCTATGTACGAGCGCAAGCCCCAGAACGTTAGTCCCGCCGCTGCCATGTCCAGGTGGGCCAGAGAGCTCTGCACAAAGAAAACAGGGTAGAGGGCGGTGCAGAGAGTCGCGGCAAGCGCCACTTGGATGTTCGAAATTCGTTCCGCCAGCCTGAAGAGGCCTGATAGACAAAATGCAGCGATTGCCAGCATCGCGGTGCGGGTTACGATGGGGTCGAAGCCGGCCAATTTCCAACAGGACGCGAGGAAAGCCATCACCAGCGGAGGGTGCGCATTGGAAGGAGCAGAATTCGGAATCAAACTTCCAGTGAGCAATAAATCGCGCGCAGCAGGGACGTAATATCCGGCCTCGTCCCAAAAGTAGGGGAGACGGAGCAGAGGCGCGTGCAACAAAAACAACACTAAAAAGAAGAACACGAATATCAAAGCTGAATGAAATCGGCGTCGCTGGAGGTATTCGCGCGGCACAGGGCGCGGTCTAGTGTACTGGGCCGGTAGCAGTCATGCGTGGATCGAGTTTGATCTCGCCAAAAGTGCTTTCATAACTGGCCACGTTCTGCTGCAAGATGGAAGTCAACGCCTTGGCCTGCTGCGGGCTTAGATAGATGCCGTGAAAATTAAGCACTTCGACGTGGTTCTCCGTCTGCTGCTGGAGCGTGCCGAATACCAGAAAGAAATCCCAGACGTTCACTCTTACCTGAACGCTGTTGGCGTAGCTTTCCCGGTATTCCGGACCGTTGACCAGTTTGATGTTGGGCTGCGTTGGATTCGCCATAGGGTCCACAGTGTAATGGGAATTGGACAAGGAAACAAAGAAGAAGTTGGGCTCGCACTAACGGCGCCCAGGATGACAAAACGTCGCGTAAAATGGGGTATACATAATTGGGATTGCATCAAAAGCGCATTTGAGCTTGCGGGTCGCCAGTCTGCAAGCTGCTGATCGACCGACCGAATTCTCAGTAAAGATCTAGCCAGGAGGTAAGACCATGCAAATCCGGCTTCGGGCAGCAACCTGCTCAGAGACTTTCAAACGAAAAGGGAAATTTGCTCTTATCCTGTTGCTGACATGTCTATCTTCGGCGTGGTTGGGAGCTCAATCCCTGCCCA
>DATHJP010000804.1:0-4966 GCA_035489695.1 Terriglobales bacterium | reverse complement strand
AAAAATGAAATCGGTGCTTGGCCGATTCTGGGTTCCCGATTTGGCGCGCTAATCCACCTCCCCCACCCCCTTTTGGACTGTACTCAATCAGCGCAAGTCGCCTTCCGACCCGTGAGCTCGCATCTGGCGTTTAGCTCTCCGGCGGGATCGTTAGCGTCAGAAGAGTGAAGTCACGGCCACCCGCCCAGGGCAAATGGAGGACGACTCTCTAGCCGTTTGCTGAAAAAGGCATGGTTTGTATCAGGGAACGCTTTAGCGGTGTTGTAACTGGTCCGCATTTACTGCCACTTTAGGGGCTGAGGCCGCCCAACGTGGGTTTGCAGCAAACTGTTTAGGCGCTGGATTCTCATCGCTCGTAAACTAAAAATCATCCGTGCGCCGACTCGCAGAATCAATAACAGGAACCAACTTCTCCTTCGGGGTGCTCGCATGCAACTCAAGCCCTTCCTGCTCGATGCCTGGCTCGACCAGTACGAACACGACATAGAATTCAACCTCGCTGCGAGCACCGGGCCGACCTGGACCGTAAACGACATCCTCGCCCTCGCCAACGACGAAACGCGTCACCGCTTCCTGAACCACAACCTGGTCTACGGCCGCCCCGCCGGCGCCGACAGTCTGCGTGAGGCGATCGCTGAAATGCAGCGTGTCCCGGTAGAGGCCGTCCAAATCGTGACCGGCGCCTCCGAGGCGCTCGTGGCCCTGATGTGGCTGGCCGCCGAGCCCGGCGCGAACGTTATCATCCCGCTGCCTGGATTCACTACTTTCTCGGCGCTCCCGGAATCTCTTGGCCTGGAAACCCGCTTCTATCGCGTGCGCCGCGAGAACGGCTTCCGCATCGACCCCGACGAGATCAAGCGGCTCGCCGACTCGAAGACCAAGCTTATTCTGGTCAACAGCCCGCACAACCCCACGGGCGCGACCGTCGGCGACGGCGAAATGGAAGCCCAGCACGACTTCACCGCTGAGCGCGGAATCCAGCTGGTGAGTGATGAGGTCTACCATCCCATCTACCACGGAAGGCAAACCAAGTCGGCGGCGCGTCTGCCGCACGCCACCGTGATCGCCGACCTGTCGAAGGCATTTTCGATTGCCGGCGTGCGCACGGGATGGATGATCGAGCACGACGCCCAGCGCCGCCAGCAATACTGGACCGCGCGCGCCTACTTCTCGATCTGCAACACCACCACCGGAGAAATTCTTTCGGAAATCGCAATCCGCAAACGTGACGTCGTGCTCGGCAAGACCCAGGAAGCCGCCACCCGAAACTTCAAGCTCCTCGAGCGCTTCATGGCCGACCATCGCGACGTACTCGGCTGGATTCCGCCGCATGGCGGGATGACCGCGTTCCCCTGGCTGGTGAGCGGAGAGAACGACCGCCCGTTCTGCCAGGCCGCCACCGAGCGTGGAATCCTGCTGGCTCCCGGCGATTGCTTCGATGTGCCCTCGCATTTCCGCCTGGGCTTTGCCGCCGCCGGAGACAATTTCTCCAAGGCGCTCGACCGCTTCGGAGCATTCGTAAAGAGCTGGTCGGCGAAGATGGTCACAGCATGAGGGAACTTGCTCCGACGCGATCAACGGTACTTAATTGTTGTCGTTCCGACAGTCGAGCGAAGCGGAGGCGGAGCAATCTGCTTCTCGCCTTGTGCCTGGGAGCGGCGAACCCCCTAAGAGGGACCAATTGATCACTTCCTGATCCTTTCGCCATCGCTCCCAATTGCGACATTGTTTGCTGAGAGACTGTTCCGAAATCACATGTTAGTGGAACACCCAAACTGACCGATACTGAGCTTTTAAATTCAGAGGTTTGCACTCAGCATTTCTAAAGGGTTTTTGGAACAGGCTTTTGCTCTGAACGATAAAGAGTGCTAAGCGGAACCTTCAAGCGTTTGGAGATTTCGCGCCAGGAAACACCGGACGCGCGCAGAGCAATAATTCTAGTAGTATCCACGAGAGTCTGAGGTCGCCCCAGACGCTTCCCTTTCGCACGTGCGGAGACGTCCCAAAAACCGATTCCTGTCGATCCTTTCATCGCGGAAGATTTGCTGCGATGGAAACGGATCTCCAGGTACAGCAGTCCCGAGCAGTATGTGTTTGCCACCGATTCTCCGCGCGCAGGCGAAAACCGTGGCAGACAGCCGATATGCCTGGCAACGGTGATGCGACACCACATTCAGCCGGCAGCCAAGCGGGTTGGGATCACAAAGCGGATTGCCTGGCACACATTCCGCCGCACCTACTCAACTCTTTTGCATAAGAATGGGGAAGATGTGAAGACAGTGCAGGAACTCCTGCGTCACGGCTCCAGTAAAGTCACCATGGATGTTTACGCGCAGGCAATCACGTCGGCGAAACGAAATGCTCAGCAGAAAGTGGTTTCGATCCTGCGGGAGGAAATGCCAGAAACGTTATGTGTCCCCGGTATATCCCCGGCAAATTTTACCGGGTCACCTAAGCTACTGAAAAGGCTTGGCGTCCCCGACGGGATTTGAACCCGTGTTACCGCCGTGAAAGGGCGATGTCCTAGGCCAGGCTAGACGACGGGGACCACGACACGAGGCGGGAGCCTGCGGCTAAGTTATCGATGGTAGCAGCGCCTGACCTCACTGTCAAAAGAGCGAGACTCACATGGTTGCGTCCTTTGCTGTTTCTTCTCTCTTCATGACTCTCGATCCGAATTGCGCGCGCCGAGCATCTAAAATTAGAATTGTGATTCGTCGCGAGCCGGCAATAGGGCTCGTAATTTCTATGGCTGATTCTCTTTATCTGAGTCTCTGGTTCGACGATTTCAGCGGGCCTAGCATGATGGCTCGCGCGCTCTCGGTCATGCGCCGATTCCCATTCTCGGCGCTCCATCCAGGGATTAGTTATCTGGCGCTGCATCCGGTTTCCTGGAACGAACCTACTATCCTCGAACGGCGATTTCGGCCCGGAATTGATCCCGAGGAAGCAGTGCAGATTGCATCGGACTTGCTCCACGACGATTACGCTTATCTCTTCGAAGCCTACTGGGACTTGTGGATTCTTTCTGACGCGAAAGAGTGGGTGCAGCAACCCTCGCAAGTGAAATTCCTGGTTCACGGCGAGGAGTTTGACGACAGAATCTTCGAGCAACAGGGAAACATCCAGGTAGACTTCGGACTCGACTCTCCATTTCTCCACGAAGGCATTCAACTCACAAGCGCTGCCGAAGCCAAAGTTCGGGCCAATGTTCGACAGTTGGTCGAGTTCACCACGAATGTGGAGAAGAATTCGGGAGCCAGAAGTCGCTTGTTGTGGTCAGAGTCTGAAGAAAATCTGGCGCAAAAGCTGATAACAAGACTCCAGAAAGTGCAGTAACGGCTCGCCACTTTTTCCCGACTTCCACGTTGAGCTACTTTGTCCTTCCCCCCTCTACCTTTAACTTGTCACTGGCTGCCGCTTGTGCCGCTGCCAACCGGGCGGTCAACACGCGGAATGGCGAGCAGGAAACATAGTTGAGTCCCACCTGATGACAAAATTCCACGGACGACGGTTCGCCTCCGTGCTCGCCGCAAATTCCTACCTTTAGACCAGGGCGAGTCTTGCGACCGCGTTCAGTGGCAATCCGGATTAACTGTCCCACGCCCTCGCGATCGAGGGCGGCAAACGGATCCTGCTTCAGAATCCCTTCCTCGAGATAAGTCGGTAGCACTTTGTTGATGTCATCGCGCGAAAAACCAAATGTTGTCTGCGTCAGGTCATTGGTTCCGAAAGAAAAGAATTCTGCTTCTTTGGCAATTTCATCGGCCACCAGCGCCGCCCGAGGCAGTTCGATCATGGTGCCCACCAGATAATCTACCTTCGTCTCTTTCTCCTTAAACACTTCCTCAGCCACCCGCCGCACGATCGCTCCCTGGTTCGCCATCTCTTTCAGCGTTGCGGTCAAGGGGATCATCACTTCGGGAAAAACTTTCACCCCTTCTTTGGCTACTGTGACGGCGGCTTCGAAAATGGCGCGCGCTTGCATTTCGGTAATCTCAGGATATGTGATCCCGAGGCGGCAACCACGATGCCCCAGCATAGGATTAAATTCGTGCAATTCTTCCACACGCCGCAGTAGTGCTTTCAGTTCCTTCAGTTTGGGTGAGCGCGGCTTGGTTGCTTCCAGCACAGCGACCTCGACCATTAAGTCTTCGCGGCGTGGCAAAAATTCATGCAATGGCGGATCGAGCGTACGGATAGTTACCGGGAATCCATCCATCGCCCGGAAAACGCCGATAAAATCCGAACGCTGCATGGGCAGCAATTTCTTGAGCGCGGCACGGCGATCTTTCTCATTGCCGGCCAGAATCATGGCCCGCATGTGTTTGATCCGGTCTTCGCCGAAAAACATATGTTCGGTCCGGCACAGGCCGATGCCCTCGGCGCCAAATGCCCGTGCCTGGATGGCATCGCGCGGGATATCAGCGTTGGCACGCACACCCAACTTACGAAATGGTTCCGCCCAGTTCATGAGCTTCATGAGTTCCGGATCGTCTGGCTTCGCTGCCACCGTATTGAGTTTGCCTTTCATCACGCGTCCAGTCGTGCCGTCCAGCGAGATCCAGTCGCCTTCCTTGAATACTTGCCCCTTGACCCGCATCTCGCGCGCCTTTTCAACAACTTCAATGTCACCTGCACCCGCCACGCAACATTTGCCCATGCCGCGCGTCACCACTGCGGCATGACTAGTCATACCGCCGCGAGATGTCAGAATTCCAACTGCGACTTCCATGCCGTGAATATCTTCCGGCGTGGTTTCAGCGCGCACCAAAATTACTGGCGTCTTCCTGTCGTGCCCGGCCTTCTCGACTGCCTCGTCAGCGGTGAATACGATTTGGCCGACCGCCGCGCCCGGCGATGCTGGAAGGCCCGTTGCGAGGACTTCCACTTTGGCATGCTTTTCATCCAGACGAGGCAACAGAAATTCATAAACCTGATTGGGGTCCACTCGAAAAATCGCCTC
>DATHJP010000803.1:0-7717 GCA_035489695.1 Terriglobales bacterium | reverse complement strand
ACTGTTCCCAGAAAGCGAACTGGATAACCCGGCGAAGGGCTAGTTCAGGAGCGAGAGCGCCACGAACGGTTTCCAATGCTTGCGGCTCGCGGCGTGCCAGTTCAGGCGTCCACTTATTCCAAGGCATGCCACCATGACGATCGCGTAAAGCGTCAAAGAGGACGAAATCTTCCAGCCACCAGTCGTTGTCGGCGCAAAAGCGCTCGAAGCGGGCCTGCGCATTTCCAGGAGCACGCTCCAAGAAATTGCGGGCCGCTTCTCTGAGGAGAGGCAGCTTGTGCTGGCGCACGTCCTGATAGTC
Organism: Terriglobales bacterium; assembly: GCA_035489695.1. Classification (GTDB taxonomy): domain Bacteria; phylum Acidobacteriota; class Terriglobia; order Terriglobales; family Acidobacteriaceae; genus 40CM-3-55-5. Next base: position 7,416 of record DATHJP010000803.1, on the reverse strand, counting down.
AATCAAATCGACACGCTCCGGCAATTCCGTCAAGCGTGCGGGATCAATCCAGCTGTGGCCGGCAAGGCGCTCCAGACTGATCAACAGGGGGTTGCCGGCGAAGGCCGAGGTCGAAGAATAGGGAGAGTTTCCATTCGCCGGCGGACCCAGCGGCAGTACTTGCCATAGGCCCTGGCGGGCGGCCGCAAGGAAATCGACGAATTGGTATGCGGCTGGACCCAAATCCCCGATGCCGCCGCGCGAGGGCAGCGAAATGGGGTGGAGCAGAATTCCGGTGGAGCGAGGGAATGGCATTTCTACTTTCTTAATGAGGACTGCGATTATCTTGAAAGGGGACCGGCGCTGCTAGCCTTCTTCAGGAGCTTGCGAGCGGCTCAAGCTTTTCATCTCTTCTTCGTTGATCTTGATCTTGCCTGATTTTTGCATCTGCTCGCGCACATTCTGGATGAAAAGCCCAAAAAGTTGCTGCTGTTTACTCTGCAGGAGCGAATCGCGAATCTCATCCTTCTTGGCGGCAAAATCCTGCGCAGAAGGCTCTTGCTTTTCCAACAAAGACAACACAGCGCCAGTGTTGCCGTTTTCAATCGGACCGCTGATCTCGCCGGGCTTCATACTGAACACGACGGCAGCCGGCCCCGACAGATTGCCAAGATCGGGGACCTGGCCATCGGGCAACACGAAATCAGTGGTCTTGATTGTGGCTCCGATTTCCTTGGCAGCTTTTTTCAAATCGTGCTCAGCTTTGGCGCGGTCGGAAAGCTCTCTAGTCTTTTGAGAAAGGAGAGCGGCAACGCGCTCATTCTTGAATTCAGTTTCCACACGGCTGCGAATTTCCTCAAAGCTTGGCGTGGCCGGTGGTTTGATTGCAGTTACTTCGTATACGACCACTCCTTGCGGCAACTGAACCTGGTCGGGCGGCGACTTCTCGCGCTGCTCGAAGGCAGCATTCATGAACTCGGGCGAGTTGCCGATGCCGGGAAGCGAATCGGTGCGGCTGACGAAATCGGTGCTGATGGCTTGAAGTCCGCGCGCGGCAGCGGCTTTATCGAGACCGGCAGTACGGGCCTGCGTGAGTAAGGCGCTGGCCAGACTGTCGGCGGCGCTCGCGGCTTTCTGCTGCTTAATGACGGCTTGGATCTGATCTTTAACTTCATCCAGCGTTTTCAGGTGTGCATCCTGCTTATCGTCCAGGTGAATGATATGGAAACCGTAGCTGCTCTGCACCAGATCGCTGGTTCCACCTTTGGGCAGCGAGAATGCCGCTTTCTCAAATTCGGGGACAGTACGGCCTTTGCCAATCCAGCCCAGAGAACCGCCATTTTTGGCGCTGCCCGGATCTTCGGAATATTTCTTCGCGAGCTCCGCGAAATTTCCGCCGGACTTTACTTGCTTAAGGACATCTTCCGCTTTCTTGCGGGCTACTTCCGCGCCCTTGGTATCGACTTTTCCATCGGCGGCTGGCAGTGGCGTCTTGATCAGAATGTGGCGGACGTTCACCTGCTCGGGAACCCGGAACTCGTCGCGGTGTTGATCGTAGTAGGCCTGCAGGTCGTCAGGGGTGACCTGAGTCTGGGCCTCGACCTTGGCGGTTTCGAGCACCACGTACCGGAGCTTGCGCTTCTCCGGAATCGAGTTGTTGTAATTCGCTTTGTTGCGCTCGTAGAAAGCCTTTAACTCGGCCTCGCTGGGATGAATGCTCTTCAGCAGATCGTCTTTGCGAATCACCGCGTAGTCAAACTTGACCTTGGTGTTGCGGCGTTCAAATTCCTGACGAACTTCGGCATCGGTGACAGCTGCGCTGGCAGTAATCAAATTGCGCAGCTTGTCGAACAGTATTTCGGATTTAACGCCCTGTTCAAACTCCGGGACACTCAGGTCCGCCTGCCGAAGTCTAGCTTCGTATTCGTCCTGTCCTATGAACTTCCCCTCGGGGAAGAAGACGTTGGCGTAGCGTCCGTGTTGCAATTCATCGCGCAACTCCTCATCGTTGACGCGCAAACCGAGGCGCTCCGCTTCCGCCAGAATGACCTTCTGATTGATGAGGTTGTCGGCTGCCCGCGATGCGAAAAAGGGCAGCAACATGGCGGCCTGAGCTCCAGCCTTCGGCATTTGCTGACGCAACATCTGCCGAGCTTCGCGCTGCACTTCGAGCTTAGTGACGTCCTCGCCTCCCACGCGGGCCACGACACCGCGCGGAGGACCGCCGAAGCCGAAGGCGGAGCCGAGACCACCGGGCACCAGGGTGATCACCATTGAGCCGCAAATAATCAGCAGCACGCCGCCGAGAATAATCTTCAGCATCGGACCAGGGGTTTGCAAAAATCGAATCATCTAAGGACTCCAGAATTATGGGCGGAATTCACTATTATAAACCACGTCGCTGCCCGACGGCCGGCGGGACGCCGGCGCTACAGTCAACGCGTGTGCAGCTGCGTAATGCGGAGCCTGCCGCCCAGCCAGGCACACGGTATCGCGGTGACGACCAGCGCGACCGGATACCAGTGCGGCCCGAAAGCCGATCCCTTGTTCCACGTCACAACGGCACCCGCAGTACTCACGACGAGGCCCAGGATGCCAAGCGCGAGGGCGTGCCCCATGGGGCGATTGGGAGCAAGCCGGGCGGCGATGTAGCTGCCCGCGCTGCAATAGATGGTGCGATAGGCCGTTGCCAGCAGGAAGAGCGCGTCTGACATCCGCTGGTCCCACGGAGGAAAGACTCCAGCTGCGTGCAACACCACATCCGTGCCCAGGGACAAAACGAAAACGGCGACAAATCCCGCGAGCACGGCGCCAATGCTTTTCAAAGTGTTCTTGTTCACGCTTTCTCCAAGAGTTTCTCAAGCCGGTCGTAGCTGGCGACTACTCCTTTTTTCATCCCGGACTTAAGAACACCGTCGCGCGCCTCGCGAGACTCATAGAGGATCGTCTCTGTGAGTGTCGTCTTCCCTGCCTGCTCGGCGAGGACGAACGTGCCCACGGCCTCGCCGGGATACCAGGACTGGTCAAACTTTTCGGTGGCGACAATGCGCTCCGGTGCTACGATTTCGCGATAAACACCGCCCATCCCCATTTCAGTTCCGTCTTTGTCGCGCCGCCACACATAGCGATATTTGCCGCCCACTTTCAAATCGATCTCGCAGACTGGCATTGACCAGCCGTCGGGGCCGAGTAGCCATTGTTTAACCAATTCGGGCTTGGTGAAGGCGTCGAAGACCAGCTTACGCGGAGCATCGAAGGCGCGTGTGATCACGATCTCGCGGTCGCCGCGGATGGCCAGTTTCAGGTTTCCAGGGTTAGTCATCGGTGATCTCCTCTAGGGCCGCGCGCGGCCACGTGGTTTCTTCTTGGTCTTCAGCTCCGTACGCTTAAGATCATGGAGCAGGGCGTCCAGGCGCTGAAAGTTGCTCTCCCAGAGTCGCCGGTATCTCTCCAGCCACACTTCAAGTTCCTGGAGCGGCGCTGGACGCAATGCATAAATTCGGCGCTGAGCGTCCACACGAACGTCCACCAAGCCGGCATCACTGAGCACCCGCAAATGTTTGGAGACTTGCGGTTGGCGCAGATGCAGCCGATGGACCATCTCCCCGACTACCCACGGCTGACGCCGTGGGCTGCATTCTTGCGCCGCCTCGCGGCTGGGTTCGGTTCTGGCGCGGGCCCTGGGTTCGGTTCTGGCGCGGCCCCGGGGTCGGTTCTGGCGCGGGCCCCGGGGTCGGTTCTGGCGCGGGCCGACGGTTGAGCTGAGTAGAGGTTACATTCAGGGCATTGGAATAAATCATTAAAAAGAGCTGTTGCGTTCAGTACATTTGGAAGGAATCATTAAAACGTGTTGTTTCCTTCATGTGCATTGGAACGAATCATTGAAACGTGTTATTAGTTGCTAACCCGCTGTCGGAATCAATTAATTTAATTTAGCGCCGCCGAGGGTTGCGGCTAGGGAGCGCCTTTGAAGCTCATCTTGATCTTCCGCCCAAAGACTGCCTTGATCAAATTCGGCTTATTGTGCCTGATGTTCTGCTCTCTCCTGTCGGCACAGCAATCGCCGGTACGCCATTCCCAACCTGAGTCGAAACTTTCTTTGCGGGAGGGCTGGACGCTGCAATCCTCGGCCAAGGTGCCTCAGGGCGGTGATGTGCTTTCCACTCCCCGCTTCCAGCCGGCGGGGTGGCACACAGTCACAGTGCCCACAACCGTGGTAGCCGCCCTGGTGAAGCAGAAGGTGTATCCAGATCCGGAATTTGGCATGAACCTGCGCTCCATCCCTGGAGTTACTTATCCGATTGGCTCGAATTTTTCGAACATTGCAATGCAGCCGGACAGTCCGTTTGCGGTTTCCTGGTGGTATCGCAAGCAGTTCGTAATTCCGGCCAGCTTTAAGGGGAAGAACACGTGGCTGCAGTTCGGCGGAATCAACTATCGCGCCAATATTTGGCTGAACGGAAAGCAAATCGCCAAATCCGATGACGTTGCCGGCGCATGGCGCACCTATGAGTTTAATATCACGAACGCGGCAAAGCCCGGAAAGACGAATGTGCTGGCGATACAAACCTGGGCTCCCACGGAAACTGATTTGGCCATCACGTTTGTGGATTGGAATCCCGCGCCTCCGGATAAGAACATGGGATTGTGGCGCAGCGTGGACATAGTGAGCAGCGGGCCTGTGGCGGTGCGCTATCCCGCGGTGGCGTCCAAGGTGGATTCTCCGGCAAATGACAACGCTCATTTGACCGTGACTGCCTTGTTGAAGAACGCGACCAGCCAACCGGTGAGCGGCACGCTGAAGGGGCGGATTGACAGCATTGAATTTTCTCAAGCCGTGGAATTGGCTGCTGGGGAATCGAAGGATGTGGCTTTCGAACCCGATAAATTTTCCCAGCTGAATATTGCCAGTCCTCGACTGTGGTGGCCGGCACAGATGGGAACGCCGAACCTTTACAAGCTCAGCATGGAATTCGAGGTGGGTGGTAAAACTTCCGACCGGGCAGAGACTCAGTTCGGTATTCGCGAGATTGGTTCGGAAGTAAGTTCGGACAACCACCGGCTCTTCACCGTCAATGGAAAGAAGATCCTGATCCGTGGCGGAGGCTGGGCTTCGGACATGATGCTGCGAGAAAACTCTCAGCGACTGGAAGATGAATTCCGTTACGTGCAGGACATGGGATTGAATACGGTTCGGCTGGAAGGCAAGTTGGAGACTCAGGAATTTTTCGATCTGGCCGACCGCAAAGGAATCCTCATCATGGCCGGCTGGTGCTGCTGCGATTTCTGGGAGCGCTGGCCGAAATGGAAACCGGAAGACTTCACCATTGCAGAAACATCGCTGCGCGATCAGATGTACCGGCTGCGCAACCATCCCAGCCTGGTGATGTGGCTGAATGGCAGCGATAATCCGCCTCCTCCGGACGTGGAACAAATTTATTTGAGTGTGGAAAAGCAAACTCGCTGGCCGAATCCAGTGGTCTCTTCCGCAACTGGAAAGCCGACTTCAGTTACTGGCGACAGCGGCGTGAAGATGACCGGCCCTTATGAATACGTTGCGCCCTCGTATTGGCTGACTGACTCCAAGGCGCCGCAGCCGCATAGTTGCAATCCCGGCGGATGCGGCGGAGCGTATGGCTTCAATAGCGAGACGAGTCCGGGGCCGGCGGTGCCTCCCATCGAGAGCATGCGCGAAATGTTGCCGAAAGATCATCTGTGGCCGATTGATGATTGGTGGAATTACCACGCAGGCGGCGGCGAGTTCAAAGATATTCACGTATTCACCGACGCTTTGAATGCGCGCTACGGCAACGCGACCGGAGTTGAAGACTACACGTTCAAATCTCAACTCATGGGATACGAGGGTATTCGTGCCATGTTCGAAGCCTACAGCCGGAATAAGTACACGTCCACGGGAGTGATTCAGTGGATGCTGAACAATGCCTGGCCGTCGGTGATCTGGCATTTGTATGACTTTTATTTGCGGCCGGGCGGAGGCTACTTTGGAGCGAAGAAGGCGATGGAGCCGCTGCATCCGGTTTATTCGTATGACGACGGTTCAATCTGGGTGGTGAGCAGTCAATATGAAGATGCGAAGGGTTTGAAGCTCACGGCGAAGATCTACAACCTCGACATGACGGAGAAGTTTTCGCAGCAGGAAGCGGTGGATGCTGCGGCGGACAGTACGAATAAAGTTTTGACTCTCAAGGAAGTTCAGGATTTGAGTCCGACGTACTTCCTAGTGCTGCGATTGGAGGATACTAGCGGAAGACTAATGGGTTCGAACTTCTACTGGCTTTCGACAAAGCCGGAGACGCTGGATTGGGAAAAATCAAACTGGTACACGACCCCGACCGTCTCTTACGCTGATTACACCGCGTTGTCTCAGTTGCCAAAGGTCAAATTAAATGTCACCAGCCGTAATGAACGCAAGGGGCATGATGCGATCACCCATGTAACCGTAGAGAATCCCAGCAAGAGTCTGGCATTCTTCGTTCGCTTGAAAGTAAACAAAACTGGAAAAGAAATTCTGCCGGTGTTGTGGCAAGACAACTACTTCTCGCTGCTCCCGGGAGAAAAACGCGAAGTGAGTGCGACGTACAGGGCAAGCGAACTGGGAACAGCAAAACCAGCCGTGGAAGTGAGCGGCTGGAATGTAACGTCTCAGTAAAAGTTTGGGAAAGGCAGGGCTTTAGCCTCTGAGGGCGCTTCATCGTGCTTACCCGCCGCGAACGGATGACTTAGCGCTGTTACCGACGGCGACCAAAAAAATGGTGCTCTTGCCTTCCGCGTGTGGCGAGAAGAACTCAACCACTTCGTCGTCGTAAAACGTGAGACCGCTAGCACCGAGATGCTGCGCGTAGGCTCCAAGGTAAATTTTCCCTCCGAGAATGCCGGCTTCTAACTGTACGGCGCGATATCCACGACTGCCGAAGCGCTGCAGAATCGGCCGCAAGTCCGCCAGGAAGAAGACGTCCACAGCAGCATCGGCTGGCAACGCTTGCTCTAACCCAAGATATCCGGCCTGCGCACGAAAATTTCCCGGCTTCAGACACTCAAGCAGTCCACGATCGCGGTGGAAAAAATACGCTCCGGGCTCGACGCTTTCCACGGCATTCACGATCAGATAAAGATGGTTGAGCTGAGAGCCCGCGCGATCGAGAAAGTCAGCAGGTATGCTGCGGGTAGCTCGGTCCAGCATGGTGGAGAGTTGCACCAGCGTGATCGGAGTACGCGCGAATTTCCGGCTCGAACCGCGCCGCAAGATCACTTGCTCGATCGGGTCGCGAGGGATTTCAGCGTCGGATAAAGGCTGCAGCTGAATGACACGACCGGTGGGCGGAGGTAGCTCGATCCTTGGCGCGCGGCTGCGCCACGCCACGACTTCTGCGGGAGAATGCAGCGAAGAGGCATCGTGAATTTCCCGCATGAGCGGAT
>DATHJP010000802.1:0-2485 GCA_035489695.1 Terriglobales bacterium | reverse complement strand
GACTGGCGCTGAAGCCGTGGTTTGCGCCCAGCACGACAAAGATACAATCCACGGCAACGCTCTTCTCGCGAAACCCATGACTGAGGGCCAGTTTACATCCAGGAACAATGATGAACTCCCGGTTTTTCGAGCCGGTTTTCTTGGCTTTTTGGGTTGACTATCGTTTCCTCTGTGGCATATGCTTTGCCCAATTTTGCGGCCTGTAACCGGTTCATTCGTGACCGCGTTAGGGGACGCCGATCTTCCGGCAGAGGACCTTCAATGAAATTCAAGCCTTTCGTCATTACGTTTAGCATTGTTGTGGTCGCATCGTGTCTGGCCACGCCTGGACTCGGGCAAACCATCTTCGGAACGATTCTGGGCACGGTGGCCGACGCATCGGGTGCGGTTGTGCCCAACGTAGTGATTAAGGTCACGAACCAGGGCGAGAACATTTCGCGCGAAGTGCGCAGTGACGCTGAGGGAAACTATCAGGCTGAAAACCTCAAGGAAGGGCTGTACACACTTACGGTGCAGGCCCAGGGTTTTCGCGAGCTGACGGTAAAGGACGTTCGGCTGACGGCACGGCAAATCGTGCGCACCGACCTGAAACTGGTGGTCGGGGGCGGATCGGAGAATGTCACGGTTGAAGCCCACTCCGAACTCATCAACACAGAGTCCCAGGCCATCTCTGCGAGTTTTTCCAGCGTCGAAGTTCTGGATCTGCCGGCCAACTATCGCGGGGCGGGCAGCACAAGCCCATATAACTTGTTGGCTTTTCTCCCCGGGGTGACGGGCGACGAGGGTGGCAATATCTCGGTCCAGGGAACAGGAACCAATCAAGTCGAATATACGATGGATGGTATCAATACACAGAGTATCCGGTTTTCCGGCCCTCAAAGGGAGATGTTCCCCTCAGCGGAGAGCATTTCGGAAATGAAGGTGCAAGGCGCTGGGGGCGGCGCGGAGTATGGCGGGGCGGCGGACATTACCACTACCAGTAAGTCGGGCACCAACGTATTCCATGGATCGCTATTTGAGTATTTTCAGAACGCGGCGCTGGATGCTACGCGATTTACCGTGCCCCAGGTGACAAAGCCTGCCAAAAGTGCAAACACATTCGGGGGTTCCATCGGCGGCCCCCTTTTTGGGAAGCACACCTTCTTCTTTGGCGACTACGAAGGCATGCGCTTCCGGACCCAGACGGTCCGCCAAGAGACTGTACCCAGCGAGGCCATGCGGAATGGAGATTTTACAGGCTTTGACCCTATCCATGATCTGGACGGAACTCCCTTCCCGAACAACATCATCCCGGCGGACCGCATCAGCCCTGTGGCCACCGCGATTCTCAAGTTTTATCCGCTGCCAATCCAGGGCGGAGTGAACAATTTTGCGAATTTCAACCACACCCTTAACGTTCCAAATCCTATCCTTTCCGACCAGTTCGATATTCGTATCGACCACACAATTAATTCCAAGCAGAATGTATTCGGCCGCTGGACGTACAAGAACGGCAGGTCCGTCAATTTCGTCAACCCTTCAGTGCTGCTCCTACCGGCGGAAACAGATTTCGAACATGACAATCAGATCGTGATCGCGCACAACTATGCCATCACACCGAACCTGATCAATGAGCTGCGCGGGGGAATCAGCCGCGTGCAGCTAGGCGGGAACTTTCCGCTCGATGGACCGGCCTTCATGCAACAATTGGGATTGAATCCGCAGCAGCTGGGACCTTTCCCAGCCGGTGGTTTCCCCGACTTTGTCTTCGAACCTAGGGGTGGCATCAGCGCCATTGTTCACACCCGGCCAGATCCCCAGCTCAACAACAACTTCCAGATCAATGAGAACCTCACTTGGACCAAGGGAAAGCACACCATGAAGTTTGGCTTCGATGTCCGCATGCTCCACTTGGTCACTGCCTGGTACTCTGGGTCGTCGCCTGCGGACGATTACGGAGACTTTTTCTTTAATGGCCAGTACACAGGAAATAATGTTGCCGACTTCCTGCTTGGAGTTCCTTATTACACCTACGTCACCCACACTCCACCGAGGAACATCGATGGCAAAACCACGCACTACTACGGTTACGCGGCAGACACGTTCAGGGCCACTCAGAAACTAACGTTGGACATTGGCTTACGGATTTCGAGGTTGCCGCCTTTATACGATCCCATTAACCTCACCAACTTCGATCCCACGGTTCCAGTTACGGGGCGCGTGATCATTTCCTCGGACCCTAGGTCGCTAGCGGCAACGCAGCCTTTGTGGGCGGAGGCCGTCAACGCCTGCAACACACCCAATAATGTCAATCCCATTCCCGGCCCGCCTCCCTGCACTCCCTTCTTGACCTCGAAACAGGCGGGGTGGCCGAAACAGTTGCGTGATACCTACACAGATTTCGCCCCTCGTGTCGGTTTTGCCTATCGGCCCTTCGCGGACAATAAGACGGTGGTTCGCGGCGGCATCGGCATCTACGACGTTGCGACCTTGGGGGCCGTGTTCT
>DATHJP010000801.1:0-2089 GCA_035489695.1 Terriglobales bacterium | reverse complement strand
CCGCGCTCGCCCAAAGCATAACGCATCACTTCAGAAGCCGGAATATTAGTGTGCGCAAGAACCGCTACCCCCAAGACACGCACACACGAATAGCTAACGAGAACATAGCAAACGATGACACCGATCACCCCGATAAGTAATCCGCGTGGCAGGTCACGTCGCGGATTGCGCATTTCGCCACTGACAAAACTTGCCGTCTGCCAGCCGCCATAGGCAAAAAGAACGGGTGCCATGGCTCGGGCCAGTCCCGCGAAACCGCCGGAGTCGACCGGCAACTCCACTCCTGCGGAAATGGTTTTGACCGGTCCGAAACATCCGACGCCAATCAAGAGCGCGATTGCCATCAGTTTAATCAACATCAACGCGCTTTGCACATTGCTTCCAGCACGGACGCCGAGACAGTTAACCGCCGTCAGAGTCGCGAGTGCCACTGAAGCGACAAGTTGTTCGGAAATGGAAAGGCCGAATAGTTCGCAGAAGTAGCGACCGAAGATGATGGCTGCGCCTGCCATTCCGCCCGTCTGGACGACGAGAAGGAGAGTCCAACCGTACAGGAAAGCGACGATTGGGTGGTAAGCATCGCGCAAGTAAGCGTATTGTCCGCCCACGCGAGGCCGCAGCGCGGCAAGCTCGGCGTAAACAAATGCGCCAATCAGCGCAATCATTCCGCCGATCATCCAGGCGCCGAGCACGAGAAGGGGCGTATGAACGTTGCGCGCGACGACCGCTGGGTTCACAAAGATTCCCGAGCCGATAATTCCGCCCATTACAATCATGGTGGCGTCGAATAAACCCAGCCGGCGCGCCAGCGGCACTTCGTTGGGATCGGGGTTGCCCATATTCGTGAATTCGGGTCGGTCTGGTATTTACTAATCCACAAACTGAATCCCGCGCCGGACGCCTGATCCTACTTAACTCTCGTTAAGACGAGCTTTGAACCGTTAGGTTCTTTTAAAGTCATTTTGTCGCCGACGAGTTCAATCTGATAAACAGAAGTAGCGATTGAGGTCTCAATCTTAATCCGGTTGTTGTCTCCGAAGCTGTAGCGGCCGCGATTCGTGCCCATCAGGACCGACCCATCGTTGGAGAATTCCCAGACCATTGCATTCGGGTCCGTGGAACTGCGCCAGGCGCCAACAATGTTTCGGGCATTGCCTCCACAACCGGCGATGAGGCATAGAGAGACGAGCACGCAAGCAGCGATGAACCGATGACTCGATAACGACCTCACAACGCCGATTGTGGATGGCGTGTTTGCGATCCGCAAGAAGGTTGATACCAAATTCCTAGCCACATACTTTAACGCCGCGAGCGTTAGCCCTCTTCTCATTAACACCGGCCTTTAGTCCGGTGTACATCCAGCACTCATTGCAATTAAGCCGTTTTAACGGCTTGCTCCTGGTGCCGATGTAAGCCATAAACCCCGCAATAGACCTTGGCCTCGAGGCTAAAGCCGTTAGAAACGGCTTGTCCGTCTCCAGCGGAGAACCACCGGCCTGAAGGCCGGTGTTAATGGGGGCGCGACTGACCCGCCGTCACGGCTATGGCGTGGCCAGTAGCGCGGCCCCCCTCCAAGCTTTGGGGCGACGACAGCGATAGATGCCCGGCCAGCGCTTGAGTGTGTCCGTCGCTTCGTCCACCTTCCGCCATGCTTTCGCCGACTTCGGTCAAAGATGCGTTAAATCAGACTGCGCCGGTTGCGACGATATTGGTGCAAGGCTGGGTTCGAACACGCCGTGATTCCAAGGATTTTTCTTTCATCGAACTGAATGACGGCTCCAGTTTGCGGAATCTGCAGGTCATCGCCAGGAACACTCTGCCGAATTATGCGACAGTGCAGCGGTTGATCACTGGCGCTTCCATTATCGTGCGCGGGGCGCTGGTCGCGTCACAAGGCAAGGGACAAAACTGGGAAGTAGTCGCGGATGAACTAAGCATTGTTGGAGCGTCGGATGACAGCTATCCCTTGCAGAAAAAAGGACATACTCCGGAGTTCCTGCGCGAAATCGCGCATCTGCGTCCGCGCTCAAATCTGTTTGGTTGCGTCTTCCGTGTTCGTAGCCGCCTTGCCTTCGCCATTCACCAGTTT
>DATHJP010000800.1:0-5970 GCA_035489695.1 Terriglobales bacterium | reverse complement strand
CAGAAAATCCATCTTACTCAGCAATTCTTTCTTGATGCGGTCCGCCATTCGCCAATCGAGAAAGTAGCCCCTTTTGTAGCGCAGACTCGCTGATTCATGCCGATTCTCGAGTGCCAGATTAAAAATCTTGTTGCTTCGCTGCCTCTGCTGGATTTCCCAGCGTGGCAGATCGGCATAAATGAGAATGTCGGGATTGGGCTCAATCAAAGAGGTGCCAGTGCCAATGACAACTGTTACACCGTCAGGATTGCGGAGTTGCTGGCGTAATGACTCGGTGCGAACCGGATCTAAGAAATCCTTGATGACGAAGCCGTTCATCCTGCCGAACACTGGATCTTCGGTCAGTTCGCGCGCTGTCATCGCTTCAATGTCGCGTGGAGACTTGTAGCTATCTCGGACCCGCACCACCTCAACCGGCATCAAAGCTTCACTAAAGGCAGCCGAGATTTCATCTTCGAAGACGCCGGGGTAGCACTCAATTGCTAACCGTCTCGCCCCCTTGGAAACTTGGCCGCGGATGTGCTCAACGATCGAGCTCCACCCCTGCCAGGCACAATTGATCGCAGACTGCACGGGTATCACGGGGAACTTGTCATATTCGGATATCCTGCTCATTGCGATTCAGTGTCGAACAGAGGAACAGCCCCAATCAATGAAGCGCGGTCCATCAAGAGGGCAGCTCGAACCATGACCTTTCCCCAGGGCGTCCAGGCATGACGATGGATGTACTCAGAAATGGCGGGAAGTATCTCTTGCGCAGAGTTCATAACCCCACCCCCCAGTATGAGGACTTCGGGGTCATAGGCATGGATCATCGAAACTGCCCCCGCCGCCCACACTTCGATGCAAGCATCGCGGACTGCCAAAGCACAAGCGTCGCCCTCGTCTGCGATTTGGAACAGGCGTTCAAAACTGATACCTTGCTGCGTTGCTAATGCGCTCTTCTCAAACAGGGGATGTGCAGCGCAAATCGCGGGCAGCGACCAACTGGATGCCTCAGCTTCCACGCAACCAATATTGCCGCAGGCGCAGAGACGCCCCTTATTGTTTACCCCCAGATGACCGCCCAGGCAGCCTGCCTGAAAGTGTTTTCCTCGCAGCAGCTTGCCATCGATCATGGCCGCACCGCCAACTCCCGTGCCGAGTGTCAGCATGACGATGTCATTCGATCCGCGGCCGGCCCCTGCGTACCATTCCCCCAATAAGGCAGTTCGGGCGTCGTTTTCAAGGCGAACAGGCAGATTGAATTCGGTTTGCGCCCAGCTGGCCAGGTCAAATGCTGCAGAGTCACTATACTTGTCGTTGCTGCTTAGAATCTGGCAGCGTCGTGAGTCCACAATACCGCAGAAGCTGAATCCAATACCGCGACAGCGGTCGGATTCAGGACAACTCGCCAACAACTGCCGCATTGCCCCGGTCAGAGCAGAAACTACAATCTCAAGATTTGAGGTGCCTCTGGCAGGGACAGTTTTGCAGGCCAGAATGTGTGTTCCCGAAACCAGAGCACAGGCAGCGTGGCTCCCTCCAACGTCAACCGCTAGTATGCTCATTTAGTTTTATTTTATGCTCGCTGTTCCACCAAAGGGAACATAGCAGGGAAAACGAGGCCCCTAGAATTCTGAAGTTTATTTGAATGTGGTGCAAGACCTGGCCAGGTCTCGCACAACTGCAATTGCTGCTTTTACCCTTCTGCTTAAAGTTGGTTCGGTTCCGTATCAGAGTCGCTATCGCTTTGCGTCGCGGACTGCGGCTGTCTGCTATTCCCCCCACTCGACGGCCGCGAGGACCTAGGTCCGGACGTCATTTCTCCGCATGGCCCTCCTTCACCCCGCGCACCACCACCCTGCGTGCCGTGACTACCAGTGCCTCGTCCAGCGCTCCGCTGCCCGCGGCAGGCTTTCATGGCCTGCTCTTGCTGAGGACTTAGCAAGTGCTCCATTTGTTTCCGAGCCGCTTCATGAAGTTGGCGAATCTTCTGTTGCTTTTGCTGTTGGCTAAGCGATGAATCACTGCACACCGCCTCGACTTGCGAACGAGTGCTTTCCTCAATCTGCCTATGCTGTTGTTCAGCTGATTGCGAAATGCCCACTTGCTGCCAGCATGGCTGCTGGCGTCCGCGTCGCGAACTCGGAGTGGGTGAACTTCCCTGCCCCGCAGTGCTGGATGAATTGACTTGTGCCATCACGCCCGCCGAAAGCACTATCAAACACGCTACACCGGCAAACAGCCTTAACTTTCGCATAGTTACACCTCTTCTCAGCTTACAAACCCGCTCTCCCAGAAAAGTTGTTTCAAGTATTCGGTTTGAATACTCGTTCGCAGCTGAGAGCCCGCGGCAAATATCAGGAACAAGGAGGTACAAGAGAGTTGAGCCATTACACTGTTCTGCAGACAGGACGGTTATCCAAGGTGGAGCGGTTCACGGGAAGTTCGTCACCTTCGGCGTCACACGAGGATGCATCGCGGTCGCCTCGCCCTTGTCGTCGATCACATGGCTGATTTCGCCGTGATCACCCAGCGCCACGGTAATCATGTCGTGGAACCTTATCTCCGGTCTCGTCGGCGTCTCGATTGCCCGGGTCAGCACAACATCCGGATGCTCGAAGACGCTGTACACACCCAGGCCCCACGCCTCATGACTCTTTACTCCATCCGCCACTTTGTACGAGGCCCAGCCGTTTACCCCGGGCGCACTCGTATAGCTACCCTGGTTCGGAGGATCGTAAGGAATCTCGGATTGATAAAAATACGTTCGCCCGCCATTGCCCTTCCATAGAACCTGGAACTGCTGGTGATGCTCCACAAACAGGCCGTAGATCGTGACTCGTTTCCATTCACCACCAACCCATTCTCGCTGGTATTCAGCTCCCAGCCCACTCCGGCGCCATGGTCCGCTCTCCAGATCCACGTATGGTCCACCAGCGTGTTGTTGCTGTTGATCCGCAAATTCACTTTGGCGCGTCCCACTCCCGCGCCACCTACGCGAAAAAAAACATCGTGCAGCGTGATCGGGTCTTTCGCATGGCGCTCCCGGCTTCCCTCTGGCCCCACCTCCAGCAGCACCGGAGACTGGCTCGGCCCCGCATCGAAGAGCAGCCCAGCAATATCAATTCCGTCCACGTCGGCTGTTGTCATCGCGCCGTGCCCTTCATGGGACGCAGCGTCGCAAACCCCATTCCCAGCACCACCGTATGCGGCCGTGTAACACGGATCGGAGCGTTTAATTCGTAGATACCCGGCGTCAGAATCAGGTTCTTGCCCCGGGCAAGCTGCGCGTTGATCGTCTCCGCCGTATCCACATCTGGGCGCGCAATATAAAACTGCGCAATTGGAATCGTCACTCCTGGCGTTTCTCCACCGCGCCACGTAATCCCGATGCTATCGCGGTGAAGCTCGGGAACCCGCACACTAAACTCGCCAGCAGCATTCACTTGCAGGAACGGCTTCTCGCGCACCACCGGCGTCTGCGCTACCTTCGTGTAGGGTGGCAAAGGCCACGCGCCTTCCGGTGGATGCACCACGCCGACAAACACCATGTTCCAGTTCGCACCGGTCCAGCTCTTCCAATCGCAGTTGCGCGAGATCCACTGCTGCTGGCTCCCGGAGTCGACATTCCCATCCACAAGCGAATCCGACATCCAGCCGCCGCTTGCCCAGCCGTGATTCTGGTGCAGCACCAGGTTGCCGCGCACGCGCATGCGCCGCAGCGACACCGCCTGCGAAACCGCCCACTGCATCGTGCCACCCGTGGGCGCTACCGAGAACCCTTCCGCAGCTCTCCAGAAGGTTGTCGTCGCATTGTTGTGCTCATGATTCGCATCCGCATGCACGTTGCCCGAGATCTGTGTTGCATCGGGCGATGCACCCAGCCCTATCACCTCCGTGTAGAAGCCCACGGGCACATCCACTGAATAACGTCCGGGCAAGAAGAGCAGCGCATTCCGCTGCGGCCCAAACTCGTTGTGCTCCTGTATCGCATACACCGCATCGATTTGCTTCTGGATCACCGCCGGTGGCATCGACGGATCAAAGATCAGTACATTGGGTCCGAACTCCCGCTTCGCATCCTTCGCCGCAAGCGCCGGCAGAGCCGCTGCCAGCAGCCCCGCCGTGAAGCCCAACCGTCTTAGAAGCCGAAGCGCGCGCCTAACAGACATAAGCCCCCCGCTAACGCCGAAGGCATTATTGCTCAAAAGGCCAATTCGGTGCGAGGTCAAGGCGATTGGACGTGTCGTGTAGATTGCGGTCGGGTCGCACGCAACTCCGGAACTAATGCCAGGACTAGTCTCTAACGGCAACGCTGGCAAGCGGCGGCGGTTTAGAGCTGGCGCCTTCGGTTGCGCGGCCGTGCCGGCGAGTCGGCGCGTTCGATGGCAGAACCCAGCCGCCGAATCTCTCGATATCGGAAACAGTCGACGAGGTGATCGTTCACCATGCCGACCGCCTGCATGTGCGCATAAACGACGGTCGAACCAACAAAACTAAATCCCCGGTGTTTGAGATCCTTGCTAAACGCGTCCGATTCACTTGAGGTCGCGGGAATCTCTCGCAGTGCCTTCCAACGGTTGAGTTTGGGGCGTCCATCGACGAACCGCCAGCAATAAGCGTCAAAACTTCCCAACTCTTCCTGAATTTTGAGAAGGGCCCGCGCGTTGCGTATCGCGGCTTCGATTTTCATCCGGTTCCGAATGATCGCCGGATTCAATGTGAGCTTCTGGATTCGTTTCTCGGTAAACCGCGCCACTTTCTCAGGATCGAACTCGCTGAAAGCACGGCGATACCCTTCGCGCTTTTTGAGCACGATCGACCAACTGAGCCCGGCCTGCGCCGCTTCGAGCACAAGGAACTCAAAGTGTTTTCGGTCATCGTGGACTGGCACACCCCATTCACGATCGTGATACTCGAGCATAAGCGGGTTTTCTGTGCTGACCCAGGTACATCGCTTCATGGTCATAGAGTGTAGACCCATTTCGCATCAGCGTTAGGGTGCCACTGGCAGGACAGGTGCATCATTTGGCGTCTCGACATTCATGCCTTAACTACGACTGCTGGTAGTAGATGACGATTGCGGCTAGTCTCAACCGGTTCTGTAGGCGCCACGCGAGGCCAAGGAAAAAGCTCGCATTCCCCGACGCGTGCAAGGTGCAGACCCATTCGGGAGTATCCAGCCAATCATGCCAAGTTTCAATTCTTCACTGCGCATTCGTCAGGTTTGTCTCGCCTTAACGATCATCGGAATGCTTGGGCTGTGCCCTGGCCTTGAAGCCCAGAATCCGCGCGGAGCCCTGCGCGGCGAAGTGCTGGATGCTAGCGGAGCGCGGGTGGCTGCCGCGAAAGTCCTCGCGGAGTCCGAGGGATCTGCACTCAAAAGTGAAGGCGAGACCAACGGGAGAGGAGAATTTCGTATTGAAGGCCTGTTGCCAGGCGCGTATCACGTGACCGTTACGGCTAAGGGATTTGCCGAGGCCAGCGCCGATGTGGACGTTGTTGTCAGCATGGTACGTGATGTGAACGTGACGCTGAAAGCGGCGGGGGCGCCGCAATCGGTGAATGTCGAGGGAAAGGCTTCCTCGATCACGGCCGAGCCAATCGACACGGCGAGCGCTGTGCATCAGGGCGCAGTGAGTTCTCACGATCTGGAAACGATTCCGCTGGCGCATCGTAGCTTCGCCAACATCGCGTATCTTGTACCGGGAACTGAGCCGGTTGAGCCTTCGGATCCCACAAAGGCTCGGATTACGGCGGTCTCTTTCGGGGGGAGCTCGGGCTTGAATGTCGATTTGTCGGTCGATGGCGGTGACAACTCCGACGACTATATCGGCGGCTTCCTGCAGAACTTCTCGCCGGACGCGATACAGGAATTTGCGGTGCGCACTTCGAACGAAGAGGCCGACACCGGGCGGACCGTGGGCGGCTCGGTTGTGATCACGACGAAGCACGGCACCAACCTTTGGCACGGCAGTGGCGCGT
>DATHJP010000799.1:0-6199 GCA_035489695.1 Terriglobales bacterium | reverse complement strand
CGAGCGGTACACAAAGAAGACGGACACGGCGAAAAAGCCAGCCGCCAGCAGATGAGTGACATTATTACCGGCGTCCAGCGTAAGCTTGACTGCCAATTCCACCGCCAACAAACCAAAGAGTGTAGTGAACTTGATGACCGGGTTCATGGCCACCGAGGAAGTATCCTTGAAAGGATCGCCTACGGTATCTCCGATGACAGTAGCATCGTGCAGCGGAGTGCCCTTTTGCTTGAGCTTGACCTCGACAATCTTTTTTGCGTTGTCCCATGCCGCGCCAGCATTGGCCATGAAGATTGCCTGATAAAGACCGAAAATCGCAATTGAAATCAGATAGCCGATGAAGAAGAACGGTTCCACGAACGCGAAAGCCAAGGTGCCAAAGAAGACCGCCAGAAAGATGTTGAACATGCCCTTCTGCGCATACCGTGTACAAATTTCCACGACTTTTTTGCTGTCAGCAACCGAAGCCTTCTCCACTCCCTCCAGCTTGATGTTGGCTTTGATGAATTCAACCGCGCGGTAAGCGCCCGTGGTCACGGCTTGGGTGGATGCGCCGGTGAACCAGTAGATCATAGCGCCGCCAGTGATCAGGCCCAGAAAAAATGGCGCGTGCAGCAGGGAGAGGTTCTGAACGTTTTCGGTGAGTCCTTTGGTGAGCGCCATGATGATGGAGAAAATCATGGTGGTTGCGCCGACCACGGCGGTGCCGATTAGCACCGGCTTGGCCGTCGCCTTGAAGGTGTTGCCTGCGCCGTCGTTCTCTTCCAGCAGATCCTTGGCGCGCTCGAAGTTCACGTCCATATTGAAATCTTTCTTGAGCTCCGCCTTCACGTTGGGAACCTGCTCTATCAGAGAAAGCTCGTACACGGACTGGGCGTTGTCGGTAACCGGCCCGTAGGAGTCCACGGCGATGGTCACTGGCCCCATGCCCAGGAATCCGAATGCCACCAAGCCGAATGCAAAGACTGCCGGAGCCGCCATCAGGGCGCCCAACCCTTCCGTACTGAAGTAGTACGAGATGGACATCAAGACCACCATAGCCAGTCCCAACCAGTATGCAGAGAAATTTCCCGCCACGAAGCCTGACAGGATGCCCAGCGATGCGCCACCTTCTTTTGCCGAAGTCACTACTTCATTCACGTGCCGCGACTCGGTTGAAGTGAAGACCTTGACCAATTCCGGGATGACAGCTCCGGCCAGCGTGCCGCACGAAATAATCGAAGCCAGTTTCCACCACAACGACGTGTCCCCGCCAAGGTCGGGCACGATGGTCGAGGAAATCACATACGTGACGGCAATCGACACCAGGGAAGTGATCCAAACCAGCGAGGTCAAGGGCGCCTCGAAATTCATCTTCAGGGCATTGCCATACTTGGCCTTTGCAATCGCCCCATTGATGAAGTATGCCGCCGCGCTTGAAACCAGCATGGCGATGCGCATCACGAAAATCCAAACCAGCAATTGCACCTGTACCGTCGGCTCTTTCACTGCCAGCAAGATGAAAGTAATCAGCGCCACGCCGGTAACGCCGTAAGTTTCAAAACCGTCCGCGGATGGGCCGACGGAATCGCCGGCGTTGTCACCAGTGCAGTCGGCAATCACACCCGGGTTACGCGCGTCGTCTTCCTTAATCTTGAAGACGATTTTCATTAAATCCGACCCGATGTCAGCGATCTTGGTGTAGATGCCGCCCGCAATACGCAACGCCGCTGCGCCCAACGACTCGCCAATGGCAAAGCCGATGAAGCATGGTCCGGCGTAGTCTCGCGGAACGAACAGGAGAATGAAGAGCATGATCAGCAGTTCGACGCTGATCAGCATCATGCCAATGCTCATGCCAGCCTGCAGCGGAATGTTGTAGATGGGATACGGTTTTCCCGCCAGCCCGGCGAACGCGGTTCGCGAGTTGGCAAACGTGTTAACCCGAATTCCGAACCAGGCCACACCGTAGCTGCCGGCGATTCCGACCAGGCTGAACAGCAGGATGATGACAACTCGCACTGCCTCGAATTTCAGTAGCACCCCAAAGTACAGCACGATGATGACCGCGATGAAGGCTTCCAGAATGAGCAGAAACTTGCCCTGTGTTATCAGATAAGTTTTGCAGGTTTCGTAAATCAGTTCGGAGATCTCACGCATGGCGCGATGCACGGGAAGGTTTTTCAGCCGGGTGTAGATGGTCAGGCCGAAACCGAGGCCGAGTACGCAGAACAGAATTCCGATTAAGAGTAGTTTGTGTCCGTCCACACCAAGGAAGGTCACTTGTGAGAGGTCAGGAAGTTTGAGGTTGGCCTCGCCGCCGACTTCACCGCCGGGCTGGGCGAAGGCGGCAGATGCGAGGCTCAACACGGCAAGCGTCGGCATAAGAATCTTGGTAAGTCGGCATGCTTTGGACGCAACACTTGCGAGCCAGAAGCGCATGGAATCCTCCGGGGATCAGAACTTAATCAGGATGATTACGTATCTAGGGACAACTCTCCGTCACACAGCACTCTTCGGACTCAGCTGGGAGAGCTGAGCCACGCCTTACCGCAATCCCGAGCACGCTTCCACTGCAAGACTTGAACAGGAGTGCTGGAGCTTGGCCGTCTCGGATTCTGCTCCGGACTCCGCAGGCTCGACGCCTGGGGGTGCCGGGAGCAAAACTAGTCTTTGTAGCATTTCTGGGAGAGATGGTCAAACCGGCAAAACCGCTTACCACAGAGGGCACAGAGGTTCACAGAGGAAGAAGGGCTCATAACACTCCTCCCGTGGTCGACTAGTTTGAGCGACTGCTGCTGTCTCTAATGTGAGAGGGCAATCAGGTGCGTGCTGGCGGGGACTACCAGGATGCCTTGTCCCGCCCCCAATCCTGATTCCGGGGCACCCACGTAGCCGGTTTCCGGAGCAGAAATCGGATATCCCATGTTCATCGAAACTGCACGCGTGCCCGTCTTCCATCTGTAGCCAACGAGATATCCTGAATTCGTGCCTACATAAAGGATCCCGTTCACTAAAATTGGCGGGGTCGAGTAGGTATTGCCGTTGCCGGGAGTTTTCGTCCAGAGGGTAGTGCCGCTGGCCGCGTCCACCGCAGTCAACAGATTGGCTTGCACGTAGAAGGCGGTCTTATTGCCGAGCGCTGGTGCGAAGTCGGCATCGAAAGTTCCAACCATCGTGCCGTCGGAAGCTTTCAGGATGACACCGTTGTGACCGAAGCTCATACTCCAATCACGGACGTACAGGAGCCCTCCGTTGAGAACCGGGGTGGCACCGCCTCCACCTTCGCACGGTCCGCTAAAGTGCCAGATCTGTCTTCCGGTAGTCGCGGCAAACTTGTAAGTTTGCGGACAGACGTAAGACACATAAATTGCGCTTGGAGTGACAACGGGAGAAGAGTTATCGCCGTTCTCGACACTGGCTGTCCAGAGCACATTGCCATCAGTCTCCCGCACGGCGTATACGGTCCCGCCGCTGCCAGCCCCACCGGTGTAAACGATTCCGTTGCCGGCCGCCGGAGGTGCGGTGAAGAAATACTGTCCTGAAAGAGTGGCGGTCCACACCGGTTGGCCGTCGGCCGCATTGAAGGCAAACATCGCGCCAGAGGAAAACCCTGGAGTGGTGTTGGGTACAACAAAAATGGTGCCGTTATCGTACGCCGCAGCGGCCCACGAATAAGCTCCTTGTGGAATCAGCACTGGTCCCCAGAGAGTGTTTCCGCTGGCTGCGTCCAGCCCGTAGAGGTTTACTTTTCCGGCAGAATCCGGGCCGGCGATCACAAAGACCTTGCCTTCCGCGATGAGTGGATATCCAACCGTGGCGCCCATGTCGATCGACCACTTGACCTTTAGTGGAGGAAGAAGATTAGGAGTCAACATGGTCCCAGTGTGATGGGCATTGATCTGGTAGGTGACGGCAAGATCACTTTGCGCTGATGGAAAGGCAACGCAGAAAGCCAGGGAAGCTAAGACGAGCGCGAAGCAGCGGTTTCTCATTACGTGTCTCCGGTGAGCGAGGGTTATGGGAAGGGGGCGAGCGGCAGATACGGTATTAGGGTTCTGGCGGGCTGTCAAGGGGATGATCACGGACGGGACGCTAGGGCCGTTTTACTCGGCCAAGAGAGGTTTGCCTCGCCAGCCACAGCACGGTTGCGAACATTCCGCACCAGCCCAACAGGCGTATCGTCCAGGCGATTCTGGTGTCGTACTGCAACACTCCTAAGCTCGTGAAGATCGTATTCCAGTCGTGTTCGGCAAAATCCGGATCTCCCACTGTGACTAGTGGTAGCGACATGCTTCGCGCATCGGCCATATAGGTTGCGGTGTAAAGCCAGTTTTCAAAAAAGAAGAACATGCAAAAGGCGAAGGCAGTGGTCCGACGCTGGACAAAGAAATATGCCGCCAGCAGCAACGGCACCAGCCATTGCAGGATGGTTCCTCCCCAGAGCCCAAGCGTGGGGCCGAACCAACCGAACAAGAGGTGTCCGCCTTCGTGAACGACTAGATTGGCAGAATCAATAAATAAGAAGCCGTGGTCTTGAGTAAACGCATAGATCAAGAACCATCCGTAGAAGATAAGCCACGCTGCCAAAGCCCATCGTGAAACCGGGTGCCAATCTTTCTCTACGATTTCATTCAGGTGGCCAATCATTCGGCGGTGGTTTGTTTCGTGCCGAATTTTACGTCACTTCTGAGCGGTGAGAGTTAGCTCAAGTGATTCTACGCCGAAGGAAGACACTTACGTCTTGGTCTGAAAGTCTCCTGCCTGTGTCTACAGATTCAGAACTTGGTGTGTGGCATTGTTCTTGACACCGGTTGTGCACAAGGCTAGATTGTTAATTCTTTTTTTAGATTCTCTGAGTTAAGTCAGGCCCATCTAAACTTTTCCCTCTTTTTAACAGCAGCGGCATTCAAGAAAAACTAATCCAAAAAGGAGCAACTATGAAACGGAAATTCGCAACATTGGTTAAAACCGCAGGAAAGAGACTTATCATGTTTGCGCGGTTAGGGATGCTGTGCGGCTTGGCGATCGCGGGCACCGCGCAGGCGCAGTCTACCAGCACCTTTAGCAACAAGGGATCTGTTACGTTGATCCGTGGATATCAAGAGACCTCCTCTTCAGGAAGTGTTGTGCTCATGACTCTCCCGAGCATGGGGGTAGTATATGTGGATTGCCTTAGTGGCCTGTCCAGGATCTCCTTCTTTCCATCGGTGTCGGGGTCCCTGTGGTTCACACATGAAGGTGCAACCGGATTCGTCAGTGGCAGCGCCGGCACCCAGCTCTCCAATCAGTCGACTGATGACGTAATCACGGCGATATTCGCCACCACTAGTAGAACGTTGACTATGGTCATCGCGGGGCATCCGGCGTCGACGTGCATCTACGCCGGCCAAGCAACAGTGCAACCCTGAGGCGCAAGTACGACGCGGGTGGCCCACATCTGGGCGGGAGTATAACGTCCTTAGTTGGATTGTTAGCAGAGACGCTGGCAGCTGGGTGGGTTAATCGATAAAGTGTCGCTTGCAATGTTCGACCTGTCAGGCGCACACCGCGTAGAAGTGATGGAGAGGAATGAGGCGATCCCCGCCGCGGAAAAGCCCCACTTCTCGAAAATCGCGAGAAGTGGGGCGCCCTATCAAGCTGTTGCCTCTATCCGTGCGCTGCAGATGTGGGCCACCCGCCCCATCGTGAAACCGGGTGCCAATCTTTCTCCACGATTTCATTCAGATAGCCAATCATTCGGCGGCAGTATATCAACTGAGGGTGCCCCACCCTTTTGCTGTTCTACAATGAGTTGAGAAATGGGAATTGCATGTTACAAACCGATTGTGTGGATAAGTCAAAACCGACAAAGCAGAGCTGGGAAGGGGGTGGATGTCGTGCCTCCCACCCTTTGCTAACAGCAAAGGATGGGGCACCCTCAGTTGTTTTGGGATACCGGGGGACGAAGGGTGGGCCACCCGCCAGAGGCGCAGTGATCGTAAGGCTGGTAATTCTCTTGCTGGTTTCGTCGTTCAACGCCTCGGGGCAAAGCACTACTGGGGGCGTGCAGGCCGAGATGGCCGCTCAAAAGCCGCTGTCTTTGCGGTTCAATGTTACTTCCGCGGCACCGAGTCGAATAACGCTGCTTAGGTATCTTTTGCCTTGGGGAAATGTGAACAGTATTGTGCTGCTCGCGGTTACTGGACATGGCGAAGTTTTGCAGAGAGATATGCCTATC
>DATHJP010000798.1:0-2795 GCA_035489695.1 Terriglobales bacterium | reverse complement strand
CCACAGCGTTCGGGTCGCCCGAGAAGTGTTGCCGCCAGAATGCGTGGCTTAGCATGGCGGCCTTGCGTCCGTTCCAGACACACTCTTCGTCCGTGAAACCGCGGCCGAGCATGGGTTGCACGCCGAGGGTGCCCAGGAAGTTCTTTGTGATGCCGACCCCGCGCAGACGCCGGGGTTCTCCGCTGCCGATCAGCGTGTAGCGGGAGTAATCAAAGAACGCGAAATACGCAGCCAGTTCCTCGAACGAACTGTTCTTCGCGCGCCATTCCAGAAAATTGTCCACGCGCGTCGTCCGGGCGGACAATCCTCCCGAACCTACGTTCTCGATCCACACCAGGCGGTCGGAATCGCGAAACGGAAGCGGTCGCAGCAGCACGGCGTGTACGAGGCTGAACATGGCCGTGCAAGCCCCTATGCCGAGCGCCAGCGTGAGCACGGCCACTGCGGTGAAGCCGGGGTTGTTCAACATTTGGCGAAAGGCGAACCGGAGATCAGTCATATTTACGGTCTTTGATTCAGGATTGACGATTGAGCGAAACACCAAAACACAAACACCAAGCTCCAGAGAAATCCCAAGCACCAAGTTCCAGAAGCCGTTGTCGAGCCATCGCTCTGGAGCTTGGAACTTGGAGCTTCTCAGGAGTTTGGATCTTGGTGTTTGGTGTTTTCATTCATTCCGTGAGGTTGCGCACGACAAAGACGACCGTCGAGGGAGGAGTCCGTGGTGGATTGAGCCGAGGGTAAGCAGAAAGTCGGTGCCCGCTTCCAAGGCTGACTAGAGCGATCCCGCGCGTTGAAGCGGGTCCCAGTAACGGGAGTTGATCAGAGATTTGGGGTCATTGCTGTAGGGGTCCCTGGGCGGGTTGATGTTCATGTTCTTCCGCGCCTCGGAATGCCCGTCGTTGAAGACCGCGACGCCGGTGCCGAGATGGCGGTTGGGATCGATTCCCTCATAGCCACCCCCGCTAAATTTCGGGTCCATGCAGGATGAGGGCCACCACAAGCTGCTGCTCCAAAACTTATCGTTCTTCGGCATCGAATCCCCAAGGAGAAGATTCTCCGCGGGACTCAAAATGGAAATGCGCTTGAACCAGGGTTTGGTAGGGAACTTGACTCCAGCAACCGTCAAGTTGTCTCCGTCATAAGGGTGGATGCCGAGGAAATAACCGTTGTAGCCGTAGCCGACAAGGTGACAGTCGAATTTCCATTCCCAGACGATGCCGTTATCCTTGCGTTTGCCCTTGAAGCTGGGGCAATGGAAGAGGTTGCTTTGATTCCTGGCATAACCGATTATCGTGGTGCCCCACCAATTGGTCCGGGACGGAGGTTCGTCAGCGGTTTTCAACCCCGTGTTGCGGTGCCCCGGGAAGGTGTCGTTGTTTTCGTCCGTGTAAAACTGCATGAACAGGCTTATCTGACGGAGATTGTTCAGGCAGGCGATGCGTTCGCCCTTCGCTTTGGCGCGCGCGAGGGCCGGCAACAGCAGCCCGGCGAGGATGGCGATGATCGCAATGACCACCAGTAATTCGATGAGGGTGAAAGCGATGATCCATCGGGCTCCGCTACAGGACGAGTTCCAGATTTTCATACGCGATCGATTTCGCACGTTTGTAGTCCTCTATTAGTCCTGCTGCCTTTATTCAACAAGCTGTCACAGAGGCGCCCATTTTCTGTGTTTGTACCGCTGATAAACCCACTGAAAATCCTTGTTCTTCGCGTTGCCTCCGCTCCAGTAGAAAACCGCCTTCCCGTTGGCGAAGTCGATCCCGGCCTTGATCACGGCCGGCTCCGTCCAACGGTGAGTCTCGCCGTGTCCGTCGGCAAACGAAATTGTCGTGACGAAACCGTGGAAGATGGCAAAACCGTCCACCCAGCGGGGGGCGGGTTTCACGTCCATCACCCAGGTGCCAAGGTTGTAATCCCGCGGATCAGACTCTTCGATAAAAACCATCGCTTCCGAAGTGTTTTCTACCGTGCTCAGCTTTTCGTAGAACGGTTGCGCATTGGTGTTCCAGCCGCCCCCATTCATACCCTCCATCTTCGAATAACTGTCGTAAGCATAGCCTTTTCCAGGCAGAAGTCGTTTGGTGCGCAGGTCCCCGGGGCAATGATAGGAAGCGGGGGCGTTGACGAAACGAAATAAAGCGCCGTTGCGCAGCCCGTTTTCCACCCATCGCTGCGCATCCGACGTTTTCATTTTAGCGGTGAAATCCTGGTACTTGCCGCTGTCGTTGTAGGGACCGGGCCAGAAGCCGCCACCGAGGTTGTCTGGCAGCGCAGATCCGGGAGGTTTGGCGGTGTAGATCATCCTGTCCGCGTTATCGTCCACGTACATGATAAAGCCGAGGAGCAGTTGTTTCTGGTTATTCAGGCAGGCAGCGTTTGTGGCTTTCAACTTGGCCCGGCTCAGCGCCGGCAACAGCAATCCCGCAAGGATCGCAATGATCGCAATCACAACCAAAAGCTCGATCAGAGTGAAACCGACCTTCCATCCGGTTCCACGACACCAAGGTTTGCTGGTTTTCATAAGAACAATTGCCAGGGATTACTGCCAGTCTTATAGTCGAACGAGCCAAATAGAACAAGCCATTTTTTCCGGAGTGCGATCCGAAGGATCCCTGCATTTTGGCTCCAAGGTAATTTGACCGACCGTAGGGCAGGCGTCCCGCCTGCCCGGCGAGCGCGCCAGCGCGAGCGAGATCACACGTCTGCGGTCGGCTTCGACGCCGGGACACGCGGGACGCCTGCCCTACCCTGCGGTCCACAGAGACCCTCCTTTCGGATTATCGCATGCA
>DATHJP010000797.1:0-7759 GCA_035489695.1 Terriglobales bacterium | reverse complement strand
GTTTGTCGTCCAGCAAAAGCTCAGGCGCGCCGGCCACGGGAACGTTTTGAATCCGCCGTCCCCATTTCAAGTGATCGTCATCAAAGAACGCGACGGCTTGTAAACCGAGTTCTCTGCGATTGGCAAACTCCTGGGCCAGGGTGGTGCCGACCAGACCAGCGCCAATGATCCCCACGCGCGCAGGGCAGCTGGCGCCCGCATCCTCCTCCACCGAGGAGCGCTCGCGCCAGAGCCGAAGCAGGAGTCGAAAACCGCTCAGCATACATAGCGACAGCAGCAAATCGACGATGATCGTGTTCCGCGGCGGCCACCCTCGGCCGGTCAGCCCCCACAAGCCGAGCAGCAGAAGGCAGGCAAAACCAAGCGCGGCGGCGACTTGCCGCAATTCGGGGATACTGAAGTAGCTTAGTAATCCCTTGCACTGTTTGCGCCAGATCAGGGAGCCGAGCTGCAAGGCCACGATGGCAAACATCTGGGTGAATAAAAGTTGTCGAAGATGCGGCGGCACAGCAAAGTCATAAACGAGCTGACACGATAACCAGAAGGAAGCGGCCAAAATGACGCCGTAAATGGGAAGCACGCAAATCCAATAAGGGCAGACGGTCTGCAGGATTAACCAGGTATCGCTGAGAACATTTGCCCTCTCGGCATAGTCCAGGTTGAGCTTCAACTTTTTGGGAAGGCAGTGCTGAAAATAAAATTCCTCCAACCTGTCCACGTTGCGCAACAGCATCTCTTCGTTTCGGAAGTGGACCGATGCGAGGTCAGTAATCCCGGGGGTGTAACTCAAAATAATCCGTTGTTCCGGAGTGTATTGCCGAACATACTTGGGGACTTCCGGCCTTGGGCCGACGAGGCTCATGTCTCCCTTCAACACGTTCCAAAGCTGGGGCAACTCGTCCAGTTTTGTCTTTCGCAAGATCCGGCCGATCCAGGTGATGCGGGCATCCCCGTCTCTCGTCACGGAGGGCCCGGTTTCGTCCGCCCGCGGCACCATGGTGCGAAACTTACAAATCTGGAATGTCCGGCCGCCGCGGCCTACCCGGATCTGGCGATAAAGAATGGGACCGCCGTCCGCAATCTTGACCAGGGCCGCAATCACCAGGAACAGCGGGGTCAGCAGGACGAAACCGCAGACGGAAAAGAAAAGGTCATACAAACGTTTGGCGCGAACCCGCAAGCCGAAAGCTGGATGACCCCCGCTGCTACGGCCGTCCTCAACCGTTTTTGCCCGGGCCGAATTACAATTCGAGTGCCGCATTGGTTCTCCTGACGGGCTATTTGCAAACAGGCGGCCGGCCGGGTAAAGCCACCACCCAGGCATCCCTCGCCGCATTGGTGCTCGAGTCCTTGGTCCGGAATCTCTCGTTCAGCGGAAATCCCTTTCTTAAAACCTCGACTGCGTCATCATCCACCTTGCTGTCCAAGGCGAGGATCTCCAGGTTGAGATCCAGCAGCAGATTCTGAAATTCGTCGACCCGCAATCGGTTGTGAAACATGAACTGGTTTCCCGCAAGGCCTTCCCACTCGCTTTCCGAGAACTGCAGAAAATTGACGGACGAAATAGCGTTATCTGAATGAGCGAAGTGATCGGTGAAATCAATACAATGGATGAAAAGACCGCCTGGTCTGAGCAGACGGCGGCCCTCTTGAAAGATTCCTTTGAGAACCGGCACAGGAACATGTTCCAGGACGGTGAACGAAACATGATAATCGATGCTGGTTGCTTCCAAAGGCAGGCAGCTTGCATCAGCCGGAGCCCAGTACCGAATGTTGGTCAGCGAGAGCAACTCGCGGAGGCTGTTTGCACCGGAAATCAGCCGTTCAAACCGTTCGTCGAATAAGCGGCTCGGGGAGATTCCGCTGAATAAATTCCTCACTTGCTCCTCATGTCGGTGCAGGTATTTAATATCATTAAGCACGAGCCTTTCCTTCAGATAATGATTCAAATCCACCGTCACGATTTCCGAAGCCCCACACAACCACAGAGTCAAAGGAAGCGCCAGTTGATGGCCTGTGCCTACTTCAAGAAACACGGCAGATTCCGCGGAACGTTCGAACTGTTGAATACGGCGAACCACTTCAATGCCGGCGCTCAGCCGACTCAGCGGGTTGGGCCGCTGCAGGCCGCCGAACCGGCACTGCAGTTGGTAATAGATGGGGTTGCCCAGATCAGGCGGCAGCCTTCCTAACAGGTTCTGAACCGCAGCTTTGTGTTTCCAATTCACAGGATTGCGAGGATGGTGGCGAACCAGGGATCATTCACTGCTGCCAAGCTACGGGAGAACCTGAAGACTCGCGCCCGAAATGGCCATGCGCGAGCGAGCAATAATTTCCCGCAAAGTCCGGCAGACATACTCCACCTCCTCCGCCGTCATATCCGGATAAAGAGGAAGGCTGATTAACTCCGGGTAAACTGACGCCGCACACGGAAGGTCGGACGGCCGGAAGCCGAACTTCTGGCGGTAATATGGATGCATGTGCAGCGGCATCCAATGCACACTTGTGCTGATCCCTGCTTTCTTCATCCGGGATATCACTTCTGCACGATCGATATCGCGACCATCCAGCTTCAAACGGACACAGAAGAGGTGCCATGAATGGATCCGGTTGGCCAGGGTCTTGGGGAGGACCACCTCTTCCATGTCCCCGAGCAGCGCCGAATAGAGTTCGGCCCATTGCCCGCGTCGTTCGTGCAATTGATCGGCCTTTCGTAGCTGGTGCAGGCCAATAGCGGCAGCGATGTCCGTGAGGTTATACTTATAACCGGGTGCGACGATTTCGTAGCACCATGAGCCTTCGGCTGTGTAGCGTTTCCAAGCGTCCCGCGAAATGCCGTGCAGCGACATTATCCGCATCCTGTCGGCGTGCTCCTGGGAGGCGGTACAGGCCATGCCTCCTTCGCCGGTGGTGATGGCCTTGTTGGCGTAAAAAGAAAAGCAACTGATCTCCGCTTCGGTACCGACAGTTTTCCAGGGCGAGGCGGGATTGTCACGATAGTAGGCCGGACAACAGTGGGCGGCATCTTCGATGATCCGCAGATTGTACTCCTTGGCCAAAGCCTTGACGCCAGCGACATCGCCAATTTGTCCTCCGTAGTGCACCGGGATGATGGCCGCGATCTGTTCACCTCTGTCCAAGGCGGTCTTGATTCGCTGGGCGGCATCGGCTACGTCAATGTTCAGATCCCCTGGCCGACAGTCGACGAACAGAGGGTCGGCGTTGAAATAACGGACGACCTCAGCAGTGGCCGCGAAGGTCATGGTCGGAACAACGACCCGTTGTCCCGCTTTTAGACCAATCGCTTCCAAAGCCAGATGGAGGGCAGCGGTGCAGGAATTTACCGCTACAGCGTGGTGGTGCTGAACGTAGCGGGAGAACTCCGTCTCGAACTGCTTGGTCTTCGGCCCAGTGGTCAACCATCCCGTTTTCAGGCAATCCACTACCTCTTCGATTTCGGGCTTGCCGATGCTTGGTCGATAAAAAGGGATTGAGAGCATGGATTTCCTTGTGCTTGAATTCGGGTGGACCGTTCGTGTGTCCTGCTATCTTCCAATTCGCGGCTTTGTCAGCACTCCCAAATAATGGCTCCGTAGGAACGGGAACGACCTCAAGCAGGGATATAGCAGGTTCGTCAGCGAACCCAGGCGCCGGGCCAGCGGCGGCAACAACGAGATAGTCTCCAAAGATATCGCAAAGCCTGGAAATAGGTTCTGAATGTGTTTTCTGGAGATCCCACGCACATGCTGATTGAAAGGGTTGTCCATCCTGAAATCATACCAGAGGACGGCACCGCCCCCGGACAGGATACGATTGATTTCGCGGCAGCTATTGACAGCCATTCGGTCGTTCAGAATCGAGGTGAACACCGTAAACACCGACACGAGATCAAAGCTGCGATCGGCAAACGGCAGTGCTTCCGCGTTGGCCAATTGGAACGTGATCCGGGGAGAGTTCCGTCGAGCAGCACGAATGCGATCGGGGATCAGGTCAATGCCAAACAGATTTTGCTGGCTGGCTCCCCATTCCGCGAACACGGCCAAATGTTCCCCCGCGCCGCAACCTACATCGAGGATACGCAGCTTGCCCAGCGGGAAAAAACCCGTCCTGCGTAGCGCCTCGCGCATCTTGAGATTGAGCTCCCTCAGGATGGCCTGGTTGCCGCTGTTTGCGGTGGACCATTTCGATTGACCGAAGCCGCGAACCGAGTATCCCCGGTAAACCTCCTTAAGCCGGTCAACCTCGGAGCGGGTTTCCATGGGGCTTTGAAGATCCCATTGGCTGCAGCCCTTTGGACAGAGCACGCTTTGAGGCTGTCGCCGTGCCATAGTTTCGATACAACTCAAGTCCGGGCACTGCCCGGCTTGGGACAATGTTTTCTGGTTAGTTGGACAAACTGTCGGTCGGGCGCATTCTGGAGCAACACCAAATCAAGGACCCCGCGAAGGAATCCGTAGCCATAACCAAAATGAAAGCACCCGACGACGACAGGCAAGACCGGGAGCAATACCCATTGAGTGCGGGCCGCGGTGACAAGAGATGCCCCCAGCGCCGCGGCGCAATAGAGAGTTGCCAGCCCGGCAGCCCCCCACCAGGCTGGGGACCAGAACAATCCCAAAGCCGCCAGCAGGGAGAGAGAGCCGACGAAGGCTCCAGGCACCAGATGCCGCAATGAAGCGGGGGTCTGGTGCTTTCGAATGACCAGAACTTTCCAGTACCCGTATTGCATGTACTGACGGAACAGGGCCGTGAGTGATCCTCGCACATGGTACCAACTACGAATACGCGTGGACTGATAGACTCTGCCTCCCGCACGGGTGAGGCGGAGATTGTGCTCGTCATCCTGATTTCGGACCAATTCTTCGTCGAAATAGCCGATGCGCTCGAAAACACTCTTTTTCCAGCAACCGTAGATCACAGTGTCAACATAGCCTTCGTAGCTGGCTCGGTGCGAGCGCGCCCCGCCCACAGCGAAGGCAGAGTGAAACACGGCGCGAATCGCCCTTTCCATAAATGTCTCGGCGGTGGTCTGCATTGGGCCGCCGACGTTGTCGGCTCCGGTTTCGTTCATGACAGTCAGACACGCGCGCACATAGTCCGGCGCATAGACAGTGTGGGCATCCATGCGAACAATGGTGTCCCCGCGGGCAGCTCGTATGGCGGCGTTTAGTCCCGTGGACACAATCCGACCGGGATTGTCGAGGATCCGTATCCGGGGGTGCCGTTTGGCCATCTGCTGCAAGTACTCGCGTGTGCCATCGGTTGACATGCCATCCGCGACAACGATTTCAAAGCCCCCCTCCGGGAGATCCTGATTGAGGGCCGATTCCAGGCAAGCCTGGATGTAGCCCTGCTCATTCCGACAGGGGAGCACGACCGAAACCAAAAGGTTGGAAGTGGACGATTTCATGGTTTTGTTCGACACAGTCATTTGTTGAGGAAGGGACCCTCCGCGGACCCAAAACGGCCGAGCCAAATGCGTCATGGTGTCAGATGGATTGCGTGCTCTCGCGAAACGTGTTCTTCCGCCTATCAATTCGCCGAATCCGCCGATACTCTCTTCCTGATCCATCAGGATTAGCCAAAACTCCCCGCAACGCCGCCAGCGCGATCTTTAGTTCGATCCGACTTCGAGTAAACTCTCCAAAGAGCTGGACGCGGGGCAGCCGCCAGAGTACGGACCACTGATCCACCCAAAGTGGCTCAGTTGTCATGGTTGTCGTGGCACCGCAGCGTAACGCATGGTGCGCCAATTCCGGGCTGTAATTGCCGTTCGGAAACGCGAAGGTCTTGCAAGGAGAGCCCAGTTCAGAGCTTACTTTTGCGAGACTCTCCTCGATTTCCGCGAAGGCCCTCTCTTTCGTCTCTCTTGTGAGGATGGCGTGCGTCACGCCGTGGGCGCCTATGAGAAAGCCGCGTCGGGCCAGGCTGCGTGCGTCGTCCCAGGACATTGGCCGGAGCTCGTCCGCTTCACTCTCCGATGTGAATCCATAGTGCGCACAGGCACGGTCCAAGCGTTCCACCAGGAGGCTGTAGGGAAGCTTTTTCAGAGTGCCGAGTTCGAGCCCTGCCGGGCATTGGCCCAGCACTTTCAGCAATTGGTTGCGCCGATCGAACCAGAGACAAGTCCCGGTCGAGAGGGGCTCCGTGGTCACGTAAAGGACCGCCGGCACGCCCCGCTGCTCGAGTTCCGGCGCTATCTCCGTGAAGTTGTTGCGCTTTCCATCGTCGAACGTGAGCAGGCAAAAGGGGCGTTTCGCCGGATGAGTCAAACGGCGCGGCAGCTCATCAAGGCCGATGAAGTCGAACCATCGGCCCAGTGTCTCCAGGTGCAGACCAGTCTGACTCCTGGTAAGGGTGTGCCCATTGATGAGAACTCCCCCCTGCTTCACCTTTCGGACAAGCGCCAACAAGAACGACGAAGCGATGCGAAACATCTGGAGTCCTTCCTCAGCAGCAACCACGACTCGGTGACTGTCGTCTGGGTCAGATCGAGGCCCCCTGAACCACACCGGTCGCCGGATGGCGCCTCGTCGGGAGCGCCAGTTCATAGAGACCGCCCAAATACGCGGGAAGTCGGTGGAGGGAGTGATTTTCCTCGACGTAGGCCCGCGCGCGCCGCCCCATTTCCGCCCTGAGCTCGGGATTCTTCACCAGCTCCACCAGCGCCGCGACGATGCCTTCGAGGTCGTCGGGTTCCAGCAAGAAACCGGTCTGCCCGTGCCTTACAATCCCGGGCACTCCTCCTACCTTTGTGGCCACCACAGGCAAACCCGAGGCCATTGCTTCAAGCAATGCGTTGGGTGTGCCTTCGTAATCCGAGGTAAGGACGCAGACAGCCGCCTCGTGGTAAACAGAACGGATATCCGACACCCCGCCTCGGAACTGAACGATGTCCGGAAACAACCCTAGACTCCTGGCCTGATTTTCCAACTCCGGTCGAAGGTCCTCGTTTTGGCATCCAGGCCCAACGATCAACCCTTTTACGTTCAGGCCGAGATCCGTCCGCAATCGGCCCAGCATCGAAATGAAACGATCCATCCGCTTCTGTTTCACCAAACGCCCGACGGCGATCAGGGTGAGCGGCTCCTTGGCAAAGCGGTTTGAAGGCTTGAATCGCTCCGTATCCACGACATTCGGCAGGAAATAGAACCGCGACGCCGGGACACCCTGAGCGATGGCGTATTGCATGGCAATCTGCGAGTTCGCCGCAATCGTTCTCGGGAGGCGCAAATTCAGCCAGCCTCCCAAAGGTCCACTCTCGCTCACCTCAATGCGTCCGTTGTTGCGCATGGCGCCAATGCCACTGACCTGCAAAAGCCGCGCCGCCACACCGACGTATGCATTCGTGTAAAAATGCTGGCTCTGCAGTACATCGGGCGGGTTATTCCGCACTTCTTTCAGGACGCGAAAGAGCCGCATCATGCGCGAGGGCCGATCGCCCGCCCAAGTGACGCAAACCCCAAGGGCCTTTATGGTCTCCTCCCAAAACTGGCCTTGATCGAGTGACAGCAAACGCGGAGCAGCCCCCGCCTGGCAGAGCGCCTGAAGGATATAAAAAAGTTGTCGTTCCGCTCCACCGTGCTCGAGCGTTCCAGCCAAAAAGCAAAGCTTCAGCCTGGAAAGATCGCGCATGAGATCACCTCTGCTGGTTTCGCCTGACAGTATCCGGCGCTCCGAAGGAGCACAAGGCCCCAGGCCCCTCGAGGATTACTTCCCCGGCGAGCGTTCCGGTTTTCCTGCTGGCAACACCGCGTTC
>DATHJP010000796.1:0-6052 GCA_035489695.1 Terriglobales bacterium | reverse complement strand
TGGGGCAACTTCTTCGAGCAGTTCTCGCTCGTGACCGGAGCGGCGATCGTTTATGCGCGCTTGTCATCGCCATGGTCACGGGAAACGCTTAATCGGATGGGCCGCATTCTTTTGGGCATCTGTGCCGCTTCCTTTACCCTCGAACAGGCGATTTATCTTGGCGCTACCGCCAATCTTGTTCCGAAGTGGCTTCCGCCAACTCAGATGTTTTGGGCGGCAACTACGACTGTTCTGTTCGCACTCGCGGCTGTGGCTCTTCTTACGAATCGAATGGCACTTCTCGCGACTCGCCTTCTTACAATGATGCTCGTGATCTTTGGGCTAATCGTGTGGGTACCGTTGATTCTTTCGGATCCCCACAATCATACGAATTGGAGCGAAACCGCCGAGACCTTCGCGATTGCCGGAGCAGCGTGGATTCTCGCTGATCTTCTCGGCGAGTATCGGCTGAATGACCATCGCCCGCGATGACAGCCTCTGCCCCGACAGCACTCTGTGGTTCAGACACCTTCTCCACCGCCGTCTTCCAGTTACTGCAGCGCGTACAACGATCCATCCATGCTGCCGAAATAAACCACTCCACGATCCACCACCGGCGAAGACATGATCGCGCCAATCGAAATGAACTTGTTGAAATCCAGATACATGTCCTCAAAGTCATTGAACACAGGTGCAAATGCGTCCTGATTCAAACTCCCATCGGCATTCAACACCTTGAGCGCGTCTTTCTTCGCAGCCTCGGTCTGGAATTCCCACGCCAGCGCGCCGGATTTCGCGTTGATGGCATACAGCCTTCCATTGTGATCGCCGACATAGGCCAGGTCTCCGGCCAACGCAGCTGAGGAAAACATATATGCCTTGGCATTGAAGTTGAAGCGTAGCCGTCCGGTCTTGGTGTCGAGCGCCATGAAGCGCGCGCTGTCAGAGGTACCGACGTACACCATTCCATCTCGCACCGCAGGTGTGCCAATCACCCAGGACTTGCTGGTCGGATAATCCCATTTCTTTCGGCCGGTGGCGGCGTCCACTGCATACACGTGGGCATCACGGCAGCCGACGTACACCACGCCATCGACCACGGCCGGGGAAGATTGAAACCCAACCTGGTTGTGAATGGTGGCGTCTTCGCCAGTTTTCAGCGACCACTTTTCCTGCCCGGTCTCAGCGTCAATGGCGTACAGATAGCTGTCCCAACTCCCAATGTAAACCGTGCCATTGATCACCGCCGGTGAAGCGTGCACAACATCTTTCGTCGCAAACTTCCACTGCAGCACGCCGGTCTGCGCATCGGCGGCGTAGACGTTGCCGTCGCCGCTGCCAAAGAACACTTTGCCATTCGCCACTGCGGGCGACGACGTGAAAATGTCCCAGGCATCGGGAATAGTCTGGGCCGCGGATGGATATCCGTGAAGATTCCTGGCTTCGAATTTGCGCTCGTATTCCGTCGGCAGTACCCATTTGATCTTGCCCGCGGCAACATCAATCGCTCCAAGACTGCCGGCGGAGGAAACAAAATAGAGTGTGCCGTTGACGACCGCCGGCGACGAAGCAATCGGCATACGCGATTTGTACTTCCACTTCTCTTTGCCGGTCTCCTGGTCGATGGCGTAGAGATAAGTGTCCATGCTGGCGATGTAAACCACCCCATCCGCGATAGCCGCCGAGGCCACGATCGGCCCGCCGGTCTTGAAGGCCCACTTCACGCCATTGAGCTTCGTAGGACCTGGCGAGTCGTACACGCCGGTGCGGGCAACATTGCCATGAAAAGTCGCTTGTCCCATCGCGCCCTGCGCTCCCAGCAGCAAAAGCAAAACCATAGCTCGGAACATTAACGGTTCTCCTGTGTTCAGAGGAACAGCGATTGAGGAGCTTTGCTTGTGAGTCTGACGCGACGAGGCCGCCGCCGTTAGCAAAGGTATTTGGAGAATATCAAGAGGAGATATATTGGAACCCGTAGCACAGGTGTCCGGCCTGTGCGTCAACTACTGTTGTGGTTTCAAATCGCAAGCCTCGCGGCAGGCCTGGCAGTAATACAGACCGTCTCCACAGAGCCGCGCATCAACTTGCCCCTGACAAAAGCAGCAATACTTCTCGCATTCGCAACGTTCTTCGCTCATGTCGCACTGGGCGCACTGGAACTTGCTGGTGGTAGCCATGCCCGGACTGTAGCGCGCCTCGGAATCAAGCGAAAGTTCCGTTGGTAACCAGGTATTCCGCTGTTCAACCTTCAGGTCTCAGGTGCAATGTAAGTTGTCGATTCAAATCCTTGACCTCTGAGAACTGAGAACTGAGAACCGACAACTGACAATCAATCCTATGACCTCAAACCGCGCCTCCCGAACCGAAAATCGGAAACAAGAAACTAGAAACAAGAAACAAGAAACTCTAGACCGACACCCGGGCCCCCTCCCTGGCCCACCTGTTGAACCCGCTCCCACACGCATGTTAGGGTAAAGAGTTTCAGCCCAGCGACTGCTCTGATCGAGGGACAATTGCCCGCTGTTCAGGCGACTACGCCAATCATCCGCAAGACTGCTCTCTATGCCGCCCATCGCCAGATGGGTGCAAAGATGGTCGAATTCAATGGCTGGGAGATGCCGGTTGAATATCCGTCGGTAGGCGGCATCATCGCCGAGCACAACGCCGTCCGCACCGGCGTCGGCATTTTCGACGTCAGCCACATGGGCGATATCCGCCTCGCCGGTCCTGAAGCCCTGGCAGCCGTCCAGCACATTTCGATGAACGACGCCTTACGGCTCGCCTTCGGACAGGCGCAATACTCCGCCCTCCTCTATCCGCAGGGAACTTTTGTGGATGACGTGATAGTTCATAGAGTCGGTCAAGACGAATACCTGCTCGTAATCAATGCCGGCACCCGCGAGAAAGATTTTAGTTGGGTACGCGATCACACCTGCGATTTCGATTGCAGAGTTGAGAATCTTTCCGACGACTTTACTCAGATCGCCATCCAGGGACCAAAGGCCGTAGACCTCTTACAGAAGCTCACTGACGCCGATCTCTCCACGGTCAAATTTTACTGGGTGACGCGCGGCAGCGTGGCCGGATTGAAAAATATCCTGATCGCCCGCACGGGATATACCGGCGAAGACGGATTTGAAATCTACGTTCCGTCCGACGAGAGCACAAGTGCGATGGTCTGGAACCAAGTTCTTCAGGCCGGCCGGGAATTCGGAGTTGTCCCCTGCGGCTTGGGTGCACGCAACACTCTGCGTCTCGAAGCCAAGCTGGCGCTCTACGGCCACGAGATATCGGATACCATCAATGTGTGGGAAGCCGGCCTCGACCGTTTCTGTAAGATGGAGAAGCCGGAGTTCATAGGTCGCGATGCGCTGGAAAAGGCAAAATCCGCAGGAGTCGGTCGCACGTTAGTCGGCATGGAAACGATCGAGCGCGGCATCGCCCGCGACGGCTACAAAGTTCTCGATGAGGGTGGAGCGGAGATCGGTTATGTCACCAGCGGCTCGTATGCTCCATTCTTGAAAAAGAATATTGCGTTGGCATATGTTCCGCCCCGGTTTGCGAATGTTGGAACCATCATCAACGTGGAGATTCGAAGCCAGGCAGTGAAAGCGCAAGTTGTGCCAACACCGTTCTACAAACGTCCCAAGAAAGTTTAACCACAGAGACTACGAATGCCCTATCCGACTGAATTCAAATACACCAAAGAACACGAGTGGATCAAAGCTGACGGCAAGAATGCGACCGTCGGTATCACGAACTATGCCCAGGAATCGCTGGGCGATATCGTATTCGTCGAGTTGCCCAAGGTGGGTTCAGAGATTGTTGCCGGCAAAACTTTCGGCTCGGTTGAGTCCGTGAAGGCCGTTTCGGACCTGTATGCGCCTGCGTCCGGCGCGGTCACCGAGGTAAACGGCGAACTGGCGACGGCGCCGGAGAAGATCAACAAAGAGGCACACGCCGCCTGGTTAATCAAAATCTCACTCAAGAACCCGAGCGAATTGAACTCACTGCTCTCCGCGCAAGATTACGAAAAATTCGTGTCAGAGGAGGCAGGAAATTAAGAATTGTCGATTGTCGATTTACGATTGCCGATTGAACGTCCAATGGCGGACGAATTGGTGTGAAAAATCGTCAATCGTCAATCGTCAATCGTAAATTCCCCATGCGCTATCTTCCCAAATCCCCCTCGGACCGCGAAGCCATACTGAAAGCCATTGGCGCGCGCTCTATCAACGATCTGTTCGCTTCGATTCCAGCCGAGTACCGCCTGGAGCGTGATCTCAAAGTTCCTCGCCAAATGGCCGAATCCGAGATCGTGGACTGGTTCCGTGAGCGCTCACGCGAAAATGGCGACGGCTATGCCACGTTCCTGGGAGCCGGTGCCTACTATCACTACCGTCCGGTGATTATTGACTCCCTTATCTCCCGTGGCGAGTTCCTCACCGCCTACACGCCCTATCAGGCGGAAATTTCACAGGGCACATTGCAATCCATCTTCGAATTTCAGACGATGATTTGTGAGTTGACAGGCATGGAGGTGGCCAACGCGTCCATGTATGACGGTTCCACAGCCGCCGCCGAAGCCGTAATGATGGCCGTGCGCCTTACCGGCCGTCGATCTGCGGTTGTCGCAAACAGTCTTCATCCCGAATACCGCGAAGTTCTCGCTACCTACGCGCATCATCAAAGCCTACCGCTCACCACAACTTCATTCACCGACAGCGGACGCGTGAACCTGAAAGAACTCGAAAAGCTCGTCACCCAGGAAACCGCATGCGTCCTGATTCAGTCGCCTAATTTTTTTGGCACCATCGAAGATGTCGCTGCCATCGCCGAAATCGCCCACAAACAGGGAGCAATGCTGGTAGTTTCCATCGCGGAAGCAATTTCTCTCGGCATCGTCGAACCGCCGCGCCAAGCGGACATCATCGCCATGGAAGCGCAATCTTTTGGCGTGCCTCTTGGATTTGGTGGACCATACTGCGGAGTCATTGCTACTCGCGAGCAGTACGTTCGCCAGATGCCCGGTCGCCTGGTCGGTCAAACCTCTGACAAGAACGGCAAGCGTGGCTTCGTCCTCACCCTCGCAACCCGCGAGCAGCACATTCGTCGCGAGAAAGCGACTTCCAACATCTGCACCAACCAGGCGCTGGTGGCATTGATGGTCAATATTTTTATGACCATCTACGGCAAGATCGGACTACGGGAACT
Source organism: Terriglobales bacterium (assembly GCA_035489695.1). Taxonomy (GTDB): domain Bacteria; phylum Acidobacteriota; class Terriglobia; order Terriglobales; family Acidobacteriaceae; genus 40CM-3-55-5. Next base: position 859 of record DATHJP010000796.1, on the reverse strand, counting down.
CGCCAAACAGAATCTGGCGAAGACCAATTACGCCGCGCAGCAATTCGGCAAGCATGCCAAAGTGCTGTTTCCCAGTGCTCCGCGATTCAATGAATTCGTGGTCCAGACCAGCGAGGATCCCTACGCCATCAACAGCCGCATCCTTGGACACAAGATCGTGGGCGGACTTCCCCTGAAAAAGTTTTATCCCGAACTCGGCAATGCAGCATTGTGGTGCTGCACCGAATTGACGACCCGCACCTCAATCGACACCGCGGTCGGGCTGGTCGCTGAAAGTGAGCGCTTAGTTAAGTCTGCCAAACAGGAAGCCGACGTCCAGGAGGTGGCGCGATGAAGCACGTGACCCGCAAAGCCACCCGCCACGTCAACCAGAACGAAGCCTTGATCTTTGAGAAGTCATCCCCCGGGAAAGCGGCCTGGAGGCTGCCTCCCCTCGATGTTCCTGACGTCGACACTTCCAAACTGCTGGGCTCCGCTGAAAGAAAAGATCTCGGCCAAATGCCGGAAGTAAGCGAAATCGAGATCATCCGCCACTTCACCCGCCTTTCCACTTGGAATTATGCGATCGACCTCGGGATGTACCCGCTGGGGTCCTGCACCATGAAATACAACCCGCGCGTGAACGAAGTTGTGTCGCGCTTGGAAGGACTGGCGAACGGCCATCCCTACCAGCCGGAGCGAGTATCGCAAGGCGCATTGCGAATCATGCAGGTGTTAAGCGAGTGTCTGCTCGAAATCACCGGCATGGACGCGATCACGCTACAACCCGCCGCCGGCGCGCACGGCGAGCTTACCGGCCTGCTCATGGTGCGGGCTTATCAGCAGTCCAAAGGAAATCCCCGGAAGAAAATTCTGATCC
>DATHJP010000795.1:0-5535 GCA_035489695.1 Terriglobales bacterium | reverse complement strand
TGTTCAATTTCAGCGCGACGAAAGTTTCAGTCCTCGATTCGGGTGAGACGCCGGGCTCGTTACGATATCCGGGTGCATGTTCGCCATCGACGGTACCTTCGCCATATTGGCCACGCACGCTGCGATGGAGCACATCTTCGGAATCCAGCGGCTGAATTGAATGTAGAACTTTGGCTTGTTCATGGCGGACGCCGTCGGCATGGAAAGAGATAGGCGATTCCATGGCGATCAGGGTTAGAAGCTGCATCATGTGATTGGGAACCATGTCGCGCAGGGTGCCGGCGGCATCGAAATATCCGCCGCGCTGTTCGACGCCGACGGTTTCGGCATTAGTGATCTCCACATGATCGATGTAGCGGCGGTTCCAGATAGGCTCAAAGATTGCGTTATCGAAGCGGAAGACCATGATGTTCTGTACAGTCTCTTTGCCCAGATAGTGATCGATGCGGTAAATCTGACTTTCCTGCAAGACCGCCTTGATCTCGCGGTTCAAGGCTTTGGCGGATTCCAGATCGTGTCCGAAAGGTTTTTCGATTACAAACCGGCGCCAGTGCGCATTGTCCTGGCTTGCCAGGCCTACTTTTCCCAACTGCTGCACGATCGGCGCGAAGAACTTCGGGGCTGTGGCTAGATAAAACAAGTAATTGCCCTCGGTGTGGTGTTCGCGATCGACATCGGCAAGGCGATGGGCGAGGGTGGAATATGTATTCGGATCAGCAAAGTCTCCGCGTTCGTAGTAGAGGCGTTCGGTGAACCAATTCCAGGCTTCGATTCCGCGATCCTCGGGCGGAAGAAATCCGGTGACCTGGCTGCGAAATTGTTCCAGGCTTAAGTCATCGACGGAAACGCCGAGGACTGCGAAGTTCTGGGGGAGGAGCTTTGCCTTGGCCAGATTGAAAAGTGCGGGAACCAACTTGCGCTTCGTGAGGTCTCCGGCTGCGCCGAACAACACCATCACACACGGGCCGGCGGCTTTGCCGGTGGGCTGGCTTTCTTGTTCCCGATTTGCTGTGGCCGCGGTTGCCATAAACCTGTGGCCAGCATTGTAGGCCAGTGAAGTTTGGATTTCATAATGCAGCGCCGGCGTCCACGCCGGAACATTGAGCATCAGCCTGACGATCGGTGCGGATGCCCCCATCGCTGCCGGCGGGACGCCGGCGCTACTCGTACGTCGATACGCGTAAGTCGATACATGTGCTCACAGTGCGTCAAACATACGTTTTGTGTTGTTCAGTAATGCTGGAGGAGAAATTCACCAAATGCAAAGAACGTTCAATGTTTATGCTGTTGTGTTGTGTGAACTGCGGCATTCGGTGATTAAAAATCTATGAGGCCTTGGAGATCGAGAGTGCCGCAAAATTCAAAAAATCATTTCCCGCGAATGTTACGACCATCGCGCTCACGCGAAGTCTAAGAAAACAGTCGTAAGTCTCTTGTCGTGAGGAATGGTCAGAAGTGTGCCTTCCTAATCAGTGTTGTGAATTAAGCGGCTCTATACAGCACAAAACACTCGACAGATGAAAAAAGTGACGGCGAAAAGCCGCACTGTGAGCCGAGTGTCAAGGAGAGCACATGAGATTTGACAGAGAAAGAAATGGAGCTTCGCACGAGCAGCACGGACGTTTCGTCCGGATGTGGCTGGGATTGTTGCTCGCGGTTGCGGTCTTGGCAATGTGCAATTCCGCATTGGCGCAACGGACCACGGGCTCGCTTCGCGGGCAAGTATTGGATCCACAAGGCGCCGCAGTGGCGAACGCCAAAGTGACAGTGACCAACCAAGACACAGGTGTGGTGCAAACCACCCAGACGACTTCTGCGGGAACGTGGAACCTCCCCAGTATCCTGCCCGGCAAATACACAGTTTCGGTGGAAGCCTCGGGATTCAAAGGCCTGGTGAAGAAGGACGTCACAGTGATGGCGGACCAGGAAAACGTTGCCGACGCGCAATTGCAACTCGGGGTCGCATCGGAAACGATTGAAGTGACAGCAGGGACGGAGCAAGTGCAAACCACGTCCTCGACCCTGAACAACAACTTCGATTCGCAGGCACTGCTAAACCTGCCGGTGGTTGGTGGCGCACTGTCCAGCCCGCTGAATCTGGCCATTCTGGCTCCCAACGTTGTGGCACAGCCTGGGGGTGTAACCGGCGTCGGTGGCTCGGTAGGTGGAACGCGGCCTAGGGACAACAACTTCACGGTAGACGGAGTGGACGACAACAATCTTGGTGTCACCGGTCCCAACTCGACCGTGATCCAGGATGCAGTGTCAGAATTTACATTGCAGACAAATCAGTTCAGCGCGGAGTACGGACACTCCGCCGGCGGGCAGTTCAATCTGGTAACCAAGACCGGAACCAATCTCTGGCACGGCACCGGCGAGTGGTACACGCAGAACCGCAACTTCAATTCAATCGACAATCTCACCAAGCAGGCGATCGTGGCGGGAACGATTCCGGGACAGCCTGCCTACGATAACAACCGCTATGGCGGCACGATTGGCGGCGCGCTGATCAAGGATAAGTGGTTCATCTTTGGCGCGTACGAGCGTACTTACCTTCATGGTCAAGGGACTCCGACGCCGCTGTTGGCCCCGACCGCGGGAGGCTTGAGTTCACTTGTCGGGATGGCGGCGAATCCAACCGTGGCGTCGATCCTTCAGAACTATCCAGTGGCGCCGGCGCAGACGAACGGCTTGACGACCACGGTCAACGGGCAGGCCATTCCCATCGGGGATCTGATCATTATCAGTCCGGTGGGTCAGAACGAGCACGATGCTCAGGTGAACAGCGACTATAGCGTTGGACGACATCAACTGGGTGTGCGTTTCAACTTCAGTCAGGCGACATTCATCTTCCCGGTGAATTCCACCCAGGAGATTTTCAATCAAAACCAGCTTTATCGTAATCGGAAGTTTACGGTCAATGACGTATGGAGCATCAACAACAATTGGGTAAACGACCTGCGCTTGCAGTATGCGTACTATAGTTTGGCAAATCAAAATCCATGCTCGACGTGTCCTCCGGATGTAACAGTTGTCGACCTAGGGGCAGTGACTGTGGGCCCGGGCGACAATCAGTTTCAGAAGCAGAACACGTACTCAATTGTGAACAACCTCTCGTGGGCTCATGGCAAACACTCATTCAAGTTCGGCGGCCAGTATATGCACTTCATTTATCCGCAGTTTTTCCTGCCGCGGAGCAATGGAGACAACTGGTATTCGACGATGGAAACATTGGTGAACGATCTGCTGCCTGATGTACCGGGCAGGACCCTGCGTAATGCCGGTTCTGGCTTTTTCCTGGGCACGCAGAGCGCCATGTATGGATTCGTCCAGGATGACATCAAGGTAACGCCAAGACTGACGTTAAACCTTGGGTTACGCTACGAATATTGGACCAATCCGGTCGGAGACAAGACGCAGGCTCTGAATGCCATTTCCAGCGTTCCCGGAGTGGTCAACTTCGGAGTTCCAAAAACCGATAAAAATAATATCGCTCCGCGAGTGGGATTCGCATGGGATCCGACCGGGAGCGGAAAGACTGCTGTGCGCGCCGGTTTTGGAGTGTATTACGACGTGAAATTCCAAAACTTTGCGTCCATCACGCTGCCACCCCAGTTGCAGAGCGAATTGGATCCCAATTCCGCATGTACGCTGACGCCACAGCCCTCATGGTGCGCCAGTGGGACGAATTTCCTGGCAGGGGGCGGCTTGCCTCAAACCTACATACCTCCGGCCACTCAAACGGACGCGCGGGCACTCACCACCAGCTACATCGACGATACCGTCATGCCGAAAGTGCTGAGCTGGAGTCTTAGCGTACAGCATGAGCTGTATCACAACGCAGCGCTGGAAGTGCGCTACCTTGGTACACGCGGACTGTCGTTACCGGTTCAGTATCGACGCAACTTCGTCAGTTACTTCGACGCCGGTGGCGCGCCATTGCCGACATTCCTGAATAGTGCAGCAATTCCGGCAACTTGGGATGCGAACACTCCTACGGACGCAAACTACTACACGTTCGCCGGAAATAACGGCGCGCCGTCCATTACTCCGATTCCCGGTCTGACCACGAGCACGCCGAATATCTACCAACAATACGGATTCTTCGGCAACGTGACTTCCGATCCACCGTTCGGCAGCAGCATTTATCACGGCGGGTCAATCAGCTTCACGCAGCGTGCTTTCCACGGGATGACGCTAAACACGAACTATACCTACGCTCACACCATCGACAACTCCACCAACGAATTCTTCACCAGCCTGCTGAATCCGCGCCGAGCACAGGATACGAACCGGCTGCAGGATGATCGCTCGAGTTCGGACCTGGATGTCCGGCACAAGTTCGTGCTGTCGTTGATCTATGAATTGCCGAAAACCTCAACTGATAACCGATTTTTGAAAGCGTTGCTGAACGGTTATCAAATCAGTCCTGTGTTCCTGGCGCAGTCGGGGCAGCCGGTCACGATTCAATCCGGCATTGACTCCAATGGCAACGGGGACTCAGCCGGCGACCGGGCGGTGTTTAATCCAAACGGCACCACGCAGATTTCTGGAGATGTATTTCCGGTGTGCGAATTAGCGGGTGGCACGACCTACGTCGGCTCGTCCTTCCTGCAAGCCTCCAACAACGGGTGCAATGGCTCGGATCCCGCCATTGGCTACACCCCGGCTAATCCCAGCGACCGATATGTGATCGCTGGAGCGGGAGCGCGGTCTTCAGTAGGCCGGAACAGCGTTAATACTCCGGGCTTCGGAACCCTCAATCTGTCGGTGTACAAAAATACGCACATCTCAGAAACCAAGTACCTGCAACTGCAAGCGCAGGTATTCAATGTCCTCAACCATCCCAACTACAGTCTGAGCAATGGCAATGTGTTCAGCAATGCTGGAGTCACCACCGCGACGACGACTCCAGGGTACGCCTTGCCGTTTGATCCGAATTTCCTGAACAAGAAACTGTTCAGCGGCGGGATTCGGAGCATTACGCTGGGAGTGAAGTTGTTCTTCTGATTTAAGTCAGATTGAAGCCACGGTGGGCCCGGTCCTTGTGATCGGGCCTTTTTTGTTTCCTGCGGTTTAAAATGATGCTGCTGTTTTGAAGGGTTGCGCCGGAACGGAGGGCAGGTATCTTTCGCCCCGTTGGGGCTCTCCATTTTTCTTGAATACCCACGGCTTGCGCCGTGGGCTACATTCTTGCGCCGCTTCGCGGCTTGACAGACCAAGGCAGCGGTTTTCGAATCCCAAGCAAAAGGAAGCTGTGATGACTCGTGCAAAAGGAAGCTGTGATAACTCGTGCAAAAGGAAGCTGTGATGACTCGTGCAAGTGGAACTTTTGAAGTCAAGGTGAGCCCGCAGGCAATCGACGACAAGGGCGACCCGCTTCTGGGCAGAATGTCACTCGACAAACAGTTTCATGGCGATCTCGATGCCACCAGCAAGGGTGAGATGTTGAGTGCCGGTACCAACGTCAAAGGCTCCGCGGGTTACGTAGCCATCGAGCGGGTGAGTGGAACGCTACAGGGTCGCAAAGGCAGT
>DATHJP010000794.1:0-3223 GCA_035489695.1 Terriglobales bacterium | reverse complement strand
TTCAGCCACGGGAACTTCAGTTCCTCGATAGTGCTCGTATTGAAGCTTGTGACGATCAGGCGTCATCTCCTTTATGCCTTTGCGCGGCAGACGCAGTGATCGCGGCACCGGCTCTTCACCGAATTCCGGCAAGCGGGGCGGGACAACTGGGAAGAGCCCCGGAATTGGCGTTGGCTCTACCTCAGCGGACGCCCCCGGATCCGGATTAAAAGTATTTGTCGGCGATTCCTTCGAATTGTCCGAAGAAGTCTCTGTCTGCGTCATCAAGGCAAAATCGCGTGGCTCTGCGGCCACACGAAAAAGGCCCTGCGCGTGCGTGTGGACCACCCCGAATGTCGCAACTGCGCTGACTACGCAGCGAACCGCACCCTTAACCGCAGTTCGCACCGCCACATTCATTGATCGGCACACGGTGCCAGAAGCGCCTCCGACAAGGCAACGCAGAATTCCGTCCGATGACGAATTTTAGGCTTGGGAAAATGGCGCGAGTCACCTAAACGAGAAAGGAGTGCGAGGCAGAGTACTGTCGGTCTTAGCGGTGCCGCTTCTATTCGCTCAGACGGCTATGGCGCAACTTAGCGCTGCGGACGTGCAGTCGATCATAGGCCGGGCCGTAACCCGTGCGCTATCCATTTCGCCAAACAGCGTCATTGCCGTCACCGACCGCGAGGGATACGTCCTCGGCGTCTGGAATGTCCACGGTGGCGAGCCGACGCCGCCGCAAATAGCCACCGCTGTTTCGAAGGCCGGGACTGCAGCATTCCTTAGCAGTAACCAAAACGCGTTTACCTCGCGCACAGCTGGATTTATCATTCAGCAGCATTTTCCACCTGGCGTTATCAACACTGCACCTGGGCCGCTGGTCGGGGTCGGATTATCGAACCTTTTCTTTTCTGATATCAACAAGTTCAAAAAAACGAGTATTCCCCCGCCGGGGAGCATTCCGCTGTTCAATGCTACGCCAGGTATGGCCATCGTTCCCGTGCCGGCGACATCGCTCGATGGCGCGCCGGGCGGCGTTCCCCTCTACAAGAATGGACAGTTAGTCGGCGGTGTTGGAGTTACCGGAGATGGGACGCCACCACCGATTCCTGGATTCAGGGATGAGAACCCACTCATCTTTGTCGATGGCTACGACAGGGACGAGGACGTTGCCCTTGCCGGTCAGCACGGATTCCAGCCCTCCTCTTCGATTACGGCAGACAATGTTTACATCAACGGTCTGGCCCTTCCTTACGTCGAGAGCTCAACTCAGGTTTCCAATGTCGTCGTTCTCTCTGGCAACGCTTCAGCGGCGTACCCAATTCAAGGTGCGCCGATGGCCTTTCCGTATCCGGTTGAGACCTTCGGGGGACTGCAAGGAGAAGTCCGCCAGCCGATCACCAGTGATCCCCTTCCCGGAACCATCAATGGTCAGGCGCGACTAAACGAAACGGAAGTACGTAGCATTATCAATTACGCTGCCGATCGAGCCCGGACGACGCGGGCCGGGATTCGACTACCGATTGGAATACACATGGAAGTGTTCATTACGGTGGTGAACAATCCAAATCAATCCGGCGTCGCACCCACCGTCCTTGGCACATTCCGCACCGGCGAAGCGACGATGTTCAGCTGGGACGTAGCGGTTCAAAAAGCTCGCACCGCTCTCTACTACTCGAATCGCGACCTGCTCGGTTTGGGGCGGAATATCGCGATGTCTACTCGGACGGTTGGGTTCCTTGCCCAAAGCCACTATCCTCCCGGAATTGACGCGGATAACGCGGGGCCTTTCTTCGGCCAGCAGGAGATGTTCACGTGCCTGTCCGGTACTCTTTCTAACGTGAGCCCTATTTTCGGATGCTCGCCGGATCGAAACCTGCCCAATGGCATCACGATTTTTCCAGGTGGCTTTCCGCTTTATCGCAATGGCGTCCTAATCGCTGCGATTGGCATCAGCGGTGACGGCGTTGATCAAGACGACATCGTTGGGGCATCTGGGACCCACGATTTCCTCGCGCCTGATTCTATTCGCGCAGATCAATTCGTCTTTAGAGGGGCGCGACTGCCCTACGCGAAATTTCCTCGTGACCCGACCGGCGCCAATGGAGGGAACGAGGTTGTGACCCAAGCTCCCGCCACCGGTACATTTGCCAACACCTCGACCCGTGCAGGAATTGGAAATGGCGAGAATCAGTTAATAGCCGGCTTCATTATTGCCGGTGCTGGTTCCAAACAAATTCTCATTCGAGGGCTGGGGCCCTCCCTGGCCGCTTTTGGACTAACTGGGACATTACAGGATCCTGTTCTTGATTTGCGCACTCAAGCTGGGACCAATATTACAGTTAACGATAATTGGGCTCTGGCAGTGAATGCAGCCCAAATACCTGCCAACCTGAGGCCCGCTGACCCGCGTGAGTCGGCCATTTTGACAAGTCTTGCGCCAGGTTCATACACCGCGATCGAAAGTGGCAAAAGCGGCGCAACGGGAAAAGGCCTGCTGGAAGTATACGACGTGGATTCCGTGGCCTCATCGCAGCTGGCAAATATTTCGACTCGCGGTTTTGCGGGAACCGGTAACGATGTCATGATAGGTGGGTCCATCATCCGAGGCGGGGCCTCACCAGTACTGGTGCGGGCATTGGGACCGTCGCTGGCTCCGTTCGGCGTCGTTGATGTATTAACGAACCCTGCGATAGAGCTTCGCGAGCCCAACGGTACGCTTGTTGCAGCTAACGATAATTGGAGGCAAACCCAGCAAACCGACATTCAGTCGACCGGTCTCCAACCCGCCAATGACGCCGAGGCCGCCATTTTCACTATACTACCGTCGGGCGCCTTCACCGTTATTGTCCGCGGCGCTAATGGCACGAGCGGTATCGCACTCCTCGAGATCTATAATCTGGAATCGCCCCTTCGCGCAGTCCCTTAGGGGGTCGAGAGCGAATTTATGGCGCAGTGCCAGGGCGATTGACGCACGCTCTGCTTCGCAGGATCATAAACCTCCCCACTTTTTCTATTGTTTCAGATTGTCCTTGATCCCATTTCCGACTAGCTGGGCAGTTTTATGTCACGAACAACATCACTCCAGTCGTCGAACTGCCCTATTTCTCGCGATCGGCAATGAGTGTCGCGAAACGTGGATCGCTCCGTAGGGGATCGAACATTGGATCGAGGCGAAGCAATGCAGGAGTGAGCGGCGTGCTGCCAGCCAGCGCGCCCGCGCCCGGTAGCACCAGTACTT
>DATHJP010000793.1:0-2949 GCA_035489695.1 Terriglobales bacterium | reverse complement strand
CCACCTGACGCGGCGCTGAAGCGCCGCTCTTCCACGGTAGCTCACACGTCACACGAGCACCGCAGGTCAACTTCAGCGGTGACTTGGCTTCTAGTTAGGCCCAGGCAGAGTCTCGCTGGCCTCTTCGGAATGAGCGCTTTCGTTTCCTCGCAGATCGACCGCCGATACGGAATAGAAATACTTCTTACCGCGAACAACCGTCGTGTCACGAAACACTGGCGTCTTGACTACTTCTGAATTGATCTTCACCGGCGAAGCGCCCTCTTCATGACGGTAGATGTTGTATCCCGCGAGATCGGCATCGGTATTGGGAGCCCAGATCAGATCCACGAATGGCGGTTGTCCCACGCCGGAAGCGACCGCCTCGAGGCCCGCCGGGGCAGCGGGGGAAAAGATGTCGTGCGCGAAAACTTTCAACTCAGTACTGTCGTTGCCCTCGACTTCGGCGGCGGGCTTATCAGGTGGCGAAATCAGGGTGACGACGGTGACGCGGTAGTCGTAAGTTTTCTCCCACTCGAAGCTGTGATCGACAAGCTGTACTCGCGTGGAAGCATCCAACGGGATCTCTCCGATTGCGATGCTGTTGGCGCTGCCCTGCTCGCGACGATAAACACGATAGCTGTGGCGCAAGTGCGGTAACTCTTGACCCTCCGGAGATTCTGCCCAGCTCAGCACAATCCCATCGGCGTTGACTTGGGCCTGGAGGCCTTCGGGCGGCGGCAAGGTGGGCGCTGCCGGCACCTGCACCTGATTGGATAGTCCCGCGCTGCGGCCGTCTTCATTTGGCGCCAAGACTGCGTAGGTGATTTGCCCAGTTGGATTTTCCTTCTGCAGGTCCGGCGGAATCGTGTCCACATAGCTGGTTGGAATTTTGGCGGATGGGTTAGCGCTCTTTTGCCGGCCACGCTTTCTCTGGGTAGAACTGGATTGCGGAACGGAAGGGGCTGCAATTGTTCCAACCGGCGTCCCGCATTCTTTCATTACGCTATCGAGTGTGCGGCAGACTTGGAACGGTCCCATGTGGCGAACCGTCTGGCCATCGGTGGTTTGTGTGGGCACGCTCCACGAAAGAGAAACCCTGTCCGCTTTGCGCGTCGCTTGAAGATCAGTCACCGGCTTGGGTAGCTCCAATGACGGCGGGAGAGGAACGCTGGGGGCTCCGCAGCCTTCCAGAAAGGCAGTGGCCAGCGTCAATATCAGGACATGAAGACGGGTGCGCGTCATCGCGGAAGCAACAGGGTAACAGAAGGCAGTTAGGACTTCGCGGATGGCGACTAACCGGAAAGCCTAGCCTTTTCCTATCAACGGCTTATCTCTAAGTTATTGAATCTTCGTGTGGCTGTGTCGTTTGCGGAAGATGAAAAGCGATCCAGAACGTCGCGCAGGATGCCCCTGGAACGCGTCAGGTTGACTTATACGCTCGATCCGCACCTTTGGGAAGGCTTAGGACTACTTGGCGAAAATTGAGTTGCTGGGAGGTCTTCGCGGTTTTTATTATCTCAGAGCTATAACACTCGGGATCGTTTTTACAGGATATATCGAGATAAGTCCTGATCTTTCACAATGTCGGCCAGCATTTTGCCCACATACTGGGCGTCCACGGTGATGTGTTCGCCTTTTTTGTCAGGCGCATCGAAGCTGATCTCATCCAAGACGCGTTCCATGATGGTGTGCAGGCGGCGGGCACCGATGTTTTCCGTCCCTTCGTTGACCCGGAAGGCGAATCGGGCGACTTCTTCAAGAGCCTCGCGGGTGAATTCCAGCTTCACCCCTTCGGTCTCGAGCAAAGCGGTGTACTGCTTCACCAGCGACGATTTGGGCTCAGTCAAAATGCGAATGAAGTCCTGCATGGTGAGTGACTGCAGTTCGACACGAATTGGAAAACGACCCTGAAGCTCAGGAATCAGGTCGCTGGGTTTCGAAACGTGAAAAGCTCCGGCGGCGATAAACAGAATATGGTCGGTGCGCACCATGCCGTAGCGGCTGTTGACCGTGGTGCCTTCCACGATGGGCAGGATGTCGCGTTGGACGCCTTCGCGGGAAACATCAGGCCCGTGGCCACTTTCGCGACCGGCGATCTTATCGATCTCGTCCAGAAAGATGATGCCCGAATCTTCCACACGATCGATGGCGATGCGCGTGACCTGATCCATATCGATCAGGCGCTGCTCTTCTTCCTGTATCAGATATTCGAAAGCCTCGTTGACCTTCAATTTGCGCTTCTTGGTGCGCTGGCCGAAGAGATTGGGCAGCATATCTTTGACGTTGACATCCATCTCCTCCACGCCCTGGTTGGAGATGATTTCGAAAGACGGGAAATTGCGTTCGCGAACGTCAATTTCCACGATGCGATCGTCCAGCTTGCCTTCGCGCAACTGCTGGCGGAGTTTTTCCCGAGTGCGACTCTGCGACTCAGAGGATGACGTCCCTTCCAATACCAGGCCGCCAGTGTTGGATTCGCTGGAACGCGACGCCACAGGCGGCAGAAGAATGTCCAGGAGACGTTCTTCAGCATTGAGCTCCGCCTTGTCGGCTACGTCCTCGAGCTTTTCCTCGCGCACCATGTCGATGGCGATTTCAACCAGGTCTCGGATCATCGACTCGACATCGCGTCCTACATAGCCGACTTCGGTAAATTTCGAAGCTTCCACCTTGAGGAATGGGGAGTTGGCAAGTTTGGCCAGGCGGCGGGCGATCTCCGTCTTTCCCACGCCGGTGGGACCAATCATGATGATGTTCTTGGGAATAACTTCTTCCGCCAAATCGGGCGCGAGTTTCTGGCGCCGCATGCGGTTGCGCAACGCAATAGCCACGGCACGCTTGGCGGCGTTCTGGCCGATGACATGCTTATCGAGTTCGGCCACGATTTCGCGAGGCGTGAGCTCGTCCAGTGCGATGTGTTCTTCGTCGGTAGTTCCAGGAAGATAGATAGCCATAAAAATCAGTGAC
>DATHJP010000792.1:0-2169 GCA_035489695.1 Terriglobales bacterium | reverse complement strand
ATACCCTTGCTTGGAAATAGATACTACACATTGGCACACGCCTCGATACCCGTTGTTTCGATTATGCTCCTCGCGAAATATGTTTTGACAGGCAATCGATATTCGCTGGCTGGATTTGTCATCGGCGGCTTAATAGTGATGTGGTTGGATATCTCGATGTTCATGAAGGCCCCCCTGGTCATCTTTTTCGGATTAATCGCTGCGACCTTGATCATGTGCGGCAAAAGTGTCGTGAGAACGATTGTTATCACGGTGCCTCCAGCGATCGCGATTTTTGCCGCCATTAGTCTCGGGCAATATTGCAAGCAGTACGAACAAGCTCTTCTGCAGCGCACCAACCCCAAGCCGACTGAACAGGTGGTCCGTGGAGAGCCGACAGCGGTCGCAGAGCCGACAGCGCTTTTGAATCGCATCCCGCTTTTCGTTACTGCACTGGCTCGGGGAGCATTCTTCCGTATGGCACAAGGATACCCATTCTACGTCGAGGTGTTTTCGAATCCCGATGAACGTTGTGGCATCGAGGCACCACATGTTCCCCTGATGCCCGATCAATCGTGTTTTCCGCCGATCAAGATTTTTGGAGTAATGTACCCACGCATCAGGAACGTAGTAGGCTATGCGCCGGCACCCGTGCACGTTGCGGCGATAGCAGAAGCCGGTCCCTGGTATTCACTTTTGGCGATGATGATTTGCGGGCTGACCATCGGAGGTCTGGCCGCGTTTTCGTTCGGGAAAAAATCAATCGCCGGCGTAGCGATAGGCGCCATCGCCTGTCTCTACGCTTACTACGTGTCGCAGTCGTCACTGGCTGGATCGCTACTTGATAGTTATGGACTAGTCGCCCGATTCACTCAGATTGAAGGGTAGAGGTGTTTGAGTTTGATTCGCGCGGTGGGTGTAGTGAACTGCCAGTTGGCCTTGGTGTGATTGGCATTTCGGTCCTGTTCCCAGGCGGCGATTTCCTCGACTAGGGTTTGTTTATCGGGAATCCGGCGATCGAGGCACTGGGACGACAGGACGCCGAGTTCGGACTCCGCCAGATCAAGCCAACTGCCATGCTTTGGCGTGTAGTGCCATTCGAAGCGCTCGACCAGCCGCCTGGCTTCGGCGGCCGGAAAGGCTTCGTAGAGTGACGCCTTGCTGTGGATGTTGAGATTGTCTTGAACCAGAACAATGGTCTTGGCGTTCGGGAAGTGGACATCGGCCAAGTCCTTCAAGACGTGAGCGTAGTCCACGGCGGTATGGCGATCGGTGACTTTGACGTGGCGCCAGCCTTCGAGCGGTGCAAACATCATGAAGAGGTTAGCGGTGCCGTTGCGCTCGTACTCGTAATCGCAACGGGCCGGGCGCCCCGGCTTCATCGGGATCGGCAGGCGCGTCTCGGCGAGGAGTTGCTTTGAGGTCTCGTCCAGACAAACCAGCGGGTAATCAGGATCGCGTGGCCGCGTGTAGACGGCCAGCACGTCTTCCATGGCGGCTACGAACGCGCTATTGGCCTTGGGCGGGATGACCCAGCACTGTCGGCGATGCGGCTGGAGAATGTTTTTTTGAGTGTCCGCCCGATCGTTGAGTCGCTAGCGCGATCGACAATGTGGAGTTCCACGACCTTGTTCTCCAACAACCGCAGGGTCCAGCGGGCGCGTCCCTTGGGTGGCTTGGAACAAGCCAAGGCAATCAGTTTGGCTTCCTTCTCGCCGTCAAAAATCCGCGCAACCGCCGGCGTCGCCCGTTGCTTGCGGCTCAACACGGCCTCGAAGCCTTCCTCCACCAGTTGCCTGCGCACCCGGTAAATCATGGATGCGCTGGTCTCCAGGGCCTTGATGATCCGGCTGTCACTCCAGCCTTCACCGGCTTCCGACGCATCAGCCTTCAACAATATTCGCGCCTTAAGCAGCCGCTGGGCTGGGCTCTTTCCTTTTCGTATCAGCGCTTCAAGCCGTTCGCGTTCCTCGCCGCTCAGCCGCACAACATATTTCTTTACCGAAATCTCCTTCGTAGCCATGATCGCCCTCCGTCGCCCATAGTGGCGACAACAGCAAATCACTAAATCCTTTCAAATTGGTTGAAGCGGGCGACTAGTTGCGCGTCTGGCCACCGTCCTTGTTGGCGGCCTTGTGCCCCTATCAGAGCCCTCAAACAGCGCCTCGAAAAGGTACCTATATTCGGAAG
>DATHJP010000791.1:0-5717 GCA_035489695.1 Terriglobales bacterium | reverse complement strand
TTATTCCACTTACATCGGTGGGAGTGGCGATGACAAAATCCAAAGCATCGCATTGGACAGCAGCGGCAACACGTATGTTACGGGCAGCGCCGGAGACGCGACTTTTCCGACGACAACCGGACCATCCTTTGCCGGTCCGGCTCACGACGCCTTCGTTATGAAACTATCCCAACTCAATGTCGTCTATTCGACGTTCATTGGCGGCAACGGAGACGATAGCGGCGTGAGTATCGCAGTCGACAGTAGCGGAAATGCTTTTGTTGCCGGTAATACGCAGGCGGGTTCGGGGTTCCCAACAACGACTACTCTAGGCCCTGTGTTTGGTCAAGATTCCTTCGTGGCCGAATTCGATTCCACCGGAGGTAGGACTTTCTCTACCGTCATTGGAGGATCAGGGGCGGAAGTTGCGGAGGGAATCGCAGTCGATAGCTCCGGAATTTACGTAGCGGGGCAAACCAGTTCGAACGATCTTTTCAGCAGCCCCATCCGCTCATTTTCTGGTGGGACTAACGACGGTTTCGTGGCAAAACTTGCTCTCAATGGGACTTCATTCATTTACTCAACGTACATTGGGGGCAGCGCCCTTGACCTTGCGACTGGGATCGCTGTTGACAGCAGCAACAACGCCTATGTGAGCGGTATAACCCTCTCATCGGGACTTAGCAGCAACGGTAGCGTCTTTGGAGGTGCGGAGGACGGTTTCGTTGTGAAGTTAAATAGCACAGGAAGCCAGACCTATTTCACCTACCTGGGAGGCTCAGGTGCAGATGATGCAAATGGCATCGCAGTAGACAAGGCGAGTGGCGTCGCATTTGTCACTGGAAAGACTCAATCGACTAACTTTCCACTCGCCGGAACGCCCTTTCAGGGATCCCTGAAGGGGGCGCAGGACGGCTTCGTAACTAAGCTCAACGCGGATGGAACTATCGGGTTCTCAACCTTCCTCGGAGGCTCTGGTAATGCCGATGAGGGTCTGGCGATCGCAATTGATGCCAGTGACAACGTTTATGTCACAGGCGTGACGGATTCGTCCGACTTTCCTGTGAAGATCCCGCTAACCGGTTCAACCGTATTGAGCGGAGCCAATGACGCGTTTGTTACGGAACTGGCAGCTTCCGGCTCGACGGAGATTTTTTCCACTTATTTTGGAGGCACAGGAAGCGAAGATGAAAATCTCACCTCCTCACCCGGGATAGCAGCGGGAATTGCGGTTGGTACGACCGGGGAGATATTCATCGTCGGTAGTACGAACTCGTCGTCCGGCTTCCCGTTGCTCTTTCCTTTACAGGCTTTCGGGGGAGGAACGGCTGACGGATTCGTAGCAAGCATCAGCCAATAGAGAAATTGATGTTCTGATAACCGGCCGCCGATCGCGGCCGGTTTTTTTTAGAGGCAGGTGCCACAAATCACATCACTCGCCATGAAATTAACCGTTCAGTCAGGAGCGAATCGAAGGGATAATTAAGCCAGAGAATGAAGACACACACCCACTCGAGTTACTTCCGCGCATTCAGCATTGTGATCGTCCTATTCACGGTTATTGCCTGGGCTGCTC
The DNA here is from genome assembly GCA_035489695.1 of Terriglobales bacterium. Taxonomy (GTDB): domain Bacteria; phylum Acidobacteriota; class Terriglobia; order Terriglobales; family Acidobacteriaceae; genus 40CM-3-55-5. Next base: position 4,162 of record DATHJP010000791.1, on the reverse strand, counting down.
CCGGCGATAAGGACAAAAGTGCCGGTCCGCTCACAGTGCGTTGGGCGGAAGGTAAGCCTGGCTGCACTTTCACGCGAGGGGACGATGGGAAATATCGGTATGGATTGTGGTCCGATGATATGGGAATCACTCTGGCAGTGGATTCTCGGGAGTTGCAGCGATCGCGACGTCACTTTAATCCCTTCTTTGGAGTCCTATTAACCGTCCGTTATACGGGGCCGAACACGCTTCAAGTGAGGAATGACAACATCCGCCTGGAATTCGTGAAGCACTCCAATGTCGTACAGACCAATCTGGATCCAGAGGATTTTTCCGCGCAATATCAGGAGGATGTAGAGGGTTTGGTGAAGGAGAAGAAACGTCAGCTCAAGAAGCATCCCGAGAAGCAACAGGAAGTAGAAACCTTACTCAAGCCTTATCAGGACGAACTACTCGAGGTGCAGAATTTTCTCTGCGACCGTAGCTTGCGTCACGTAACACTCGACCGCAAAACTCCGGAAACAAATGGGTGGGTATTTTTTAGTACGACAAATAAGTGGATCGGGCCTTGGAAAGAACGCGAAGATTTAGTCTTGCGGATACCGTTAAAAAACCGTGTGTTTGAATTCCCCTTTTCCTTGCCGCCCGTGGCAGGCGACCTGATTCTGCGCCGCCGTCCCCAACACTAGGGGCGAGGCTGCGGATTTGCGAAAGACTACACAGCCATCCGCCGCGAATCTGCTTCCTTCTGGGAAATATAACGCAGCAAGATATCGCGCAGCGAAACCAGGCCTTTGATCTCTTTGCCATCGGTGATGGGTAAGTGGCGGAAGCCGAACTCGCGCATGAGGAAGAGACAGTTTTCTACGGTTTCGTCGACGCTCACAGCCTTGGGATTGGTGGTCATAACCTCGGAAATCTTGGTAGTCCCGGGCAGGCGGCCGACTGCGACCACGCGATTCATAATGTCACGTTCGGAAAAGATACCCACCAGTTCTCCGTTACGCAGCACGGGCAGCGCGCCAATTTTGTGCTCCATCATGAAACGAGCTGCTTCCAAAACGGTGCGGTCGGCCTCGACAGAATAGATCTTGCGGTCTTTTACCAGATCGTAGACTAGCGCCATAAACTAGCTCCTGAACCGATATCTCGGACTGCTCACAGGCCGAGCCTCCGGCTGCGAATTTGAACACTTTAGCATGTATTGCGCTGCCCGAGGAAGGAACCTGCCCAGAGGTAAAAAGCTGACCTACCAGGATGCTGGGCGCGGGTCAGAGACTCAACTTAGATTCCTGTATGCGGCCTTGCCGGTTCGATCGCTTCGTAAGATCCTTCGCGAGAAGGCCGCTCAGGATGACAGATTAAGGGATACGACTCGCGCCCGCAGGAATCTTGATTACCGCCGAGCACGCCGAGAGCGCCGAGGCAAACCATTAATGATCTGATTTTCTCGGCGTTCTTTGCGTGCTCGGCGGTTAACGTTCTTCATGATTAAAAGCGGATCTGAGGACCGAAAGTGACGCGCAGGTTATTTTGCGCTCCACCGTCAAAATAAATCATGTCGCCCACATCCAGGCGCAGGCCGAAGGGGCCCCAGAATCCCTCTACGCCGGCTCCGGGATAGACCGCGAATTGAGTGTTCCCAGCGGTCACACCTCCGAGCGCGCCTTTAAAACCGGAAAGCGCATTCTGATCCGAGGTGCTGAAATTCACAAACCCCAGTTTTCCGGTGACGAATGCCCGGAAAGGGCCGGAAGTGCCGGCTTGAAATTTTGGCCCGAACAGAGCTGTCAGAGGACGCAACCGGGTGTTTACAAGTTGCGTGTTGATTCCGTCCGAGAAAGTGCTGGTGAAATTGCGCTTAAAGTCGTAAGCCATTTCGGCTTCCAACTGGACATTGGGATGAACGTTAAAGGCGGCTCGACCACCCAAGCCTACAAAGTTAATGTCGGGAGTCGTTCGACTGAGGCGAAAATAGTCGGCGAACACTCCGACCTCCGCATGGTTCCAATCGGAGGAGTTCTGTGCCGCCAGGGATGAGGGTAGAGCGAGACAGACTGCTAGAAGTGACAAAAAGACACACCGTTTCATGGGGATACTTTCTCCTGTGAGCTTGTCTTCCGCAGATGGAATTACGCTTGAAGTTGGCGAATTGAATCTGCTCTTTGGATGCTAGGCGACAGCGCAGGGTTGGTGTTTGCGAGTTAGTGTAAATGTTGTGTTTTCATTCGCTTCGGAGATAACATTCCGGCGCGGGATTGAAGCAAAAATGACGCATAAATAAAGACCCGCGCCGGGTGTCAAATGTTCGATTGGTTAGGGCAGGTGATTAATTTTCGAAGATATCGAGTCCGAGGTTTTGCTATCTCCCCGGGGCGTCATGGAGACCACAATGTATTCCCGTTCTTTGCTGTCGAGGTCTTCCATGCGCAACATCATCTTGTCTTTGTCCAGGCGGAATTGAGCTTTTTCGCCGACCGGTAAAAGCACGGGATGCTTTTCATCCTTGGGCCGAATGCGATAGGTCACACGATCGCTTTGCAGAATATATTCCTGGCAGAGCAAAGCATGCGTCTTTTTGTGACTGGAATCAGTGCCAAGCATCTCGCCGGCAAAGGTGTTGCCACTTTTTTCGTCATAACCGCACTCCGCGGAATCCATCTGTAACAGCGCGCCGGTTTGGAAGTGCTTAAGTTCCTTCGCGTGGGCAAAAGAAGCCAGCATAACTGTGGCCATCAGGATTTTCGATCTCATCGATACCTCCTTTACGGCTGATTGAGATTGCAGCGTCAAGCCGCGCATTCTGGGATAAGGGTATGGTTGAATTGTGACCCGATAGCTCGGAAGGTCGCAGTGGTTATTGGACTTTGGTAATCGAATAGCGGCGGCCGTCGCGGCCGCAAGCTGACGACATAGAGTGGTTCACCGCAGTTGTTAAAACTGCAGTGCCAAGTGCCGTTTCATCTGCTATCTTCTTGGCTTCGTCCGGGCCGTAGATCTGAATTCTCCGCAGGAAAGCATGCTGATGCCTGAAACTGAGCGCCAAGAACCCACGCGACTTTATCGCTGGATGGTTTTGATCTTCGTCAGTCTGGCGATGTTCGGAAACTACTATGTGTATGACTGCATCGCCCCGATCGCCGACTTATTGGCCAGGCAACTCGGCTTTTCGGACTCGAATATTGGGCTGCTGCAAGCGATTTACAGCATTCCGAACGTGTTCATGGTGCTGATCGGGGGATACGTTGTCGACCGCATCGGCACGCGAAAAGCTATTTTGATTTTCGGCACACTATGTTTTGCCGGATCGGTAGTAACGGTATTATCCGGGCAACTTAGTGTGATGGCGACTGGGCGGTTAATCTTTGGTCTGGGCGCCGAGTCTCTGATTGTGGCCGTGACCACCGCAGTCGCGAAGTGGTTTCGGGGCAAGGAACTGAGTTTTGCCTTTGGCATCAACTTGATGATTGCCCGCTTCGGAACCTGGCTGGCACAGAATTCGCCGACTTGGGCGCATTCGTCGTATGACAACTGGCGAAGTCCATTGCTGATTTCGGTCGGATTTGGCAGCCTTTGTATCGTCGGCGCGTTGCTCTACTGGATTCTGGAGTCGTATGCCGAGATGAGGATGGATCTGAAACATCAAGGATCCACCGACAAGGTCGTCTTCAGTGACATCTTCCACTTCGGGGTTTCCTACTGGTACGTCGTGGCGCTTTGTGTCGTGTTTTACTCCGCCATTTTTCCCTTTGAGACATTCGCCATTAAGTTCTTTATCGAGGCCCGCGGAACCAGTCGCGAACTGGGTGGATTCCTGGTCAGTATTTTGACTGCGTTCACGATGTTTGGCACCCCTCTTTTCGGCTTATTTGCCGATCGATTCGGGAGGCGAGCAACTTTAATGATGCTTGGGTCCACGCTGCTGATCCCCGTCTATCTGATGCTGGCGTATACGAATATCAGTCCCTATGTGCCGATGGCGATGATGGGGGTGGCCTTCTCGCTGGTTCCAGCCCTGATGTGGCCCTCAGTGGCGTACATTGTCGACCAGTCTAAGCTGGGGACGGCCTACGGACTCATGACCATGATCCAGAATATTGGATTGGCTGGCTTGAATTTGCTGGTGGGATGGGCGAACGACCACGGACACGCCAGTGCGCAAAATCCGGCAGGCTACCGGCCG
>DATHJP010000790.1:0-2089 GCA_035489695.1 Terriglobales bacterium | reverse complement strand
CATTCGAGAACTCCAAGGAACAGACATTCGATCCGCATCGCTGGTGAGGATCTTGCAGACGCGCTGAGCGAATGTCTGTTCCTTGGAGTTCTCGAATGCGGCTTCTTGTCCCAGCTCAGAAAGCTTTTCAATGAAGGACCCGAGGGATTGGTCCTCCTCGGACAGCCCATTTTGCAGGAGCAACTGAACGCCAAGCACTCCAACCGCGTACAGGTCGCATTGAGTGCTCAACAAAGGGACAATCCCGTACGGAACCCTCACCATGCGGCTCGCCTTTTGCAGCTCTTTCAAAACTTCCGGTGCGAGTTTCCGTGCGGCGGAACGAAAGTGTATTTTCCTTTTGCCAAGGTCAGAGAGGTCCGTGATACGGGCATGAATCAAGCAACCACTTCTGAGAGGCGGCCGCATCCAAATCAAATCCCATGGAGATACCGGAGGCGGAGACCCGGCTGAAGTAGTCAGGGTCCCTGCAATCGAGGGATTTTTCGGGTCGTTCAGGTTCAACTCCGTGATCAGCACCTCCCCGACCCCTTCACACATCTGGTCCTGACCACTGGGGAAATAGTGTGAATAACTTGAAGGACCCAACCGCACGTAGTAACGCAACTGGCTGCCTTCCAGGGAAACGGGAAATGCTTTCGAGGCCCTGACCAGAGCGGCTTTGGCGGTCCAAAGCACAGGCAAACCCAAGCCCGCCTCACCCCAGCGAATCCGGAAGCTGTCCGGCTCAATGCTGAGCAGGGGCTGTTTCAACTCCTCAACCGCAGCCCGGACAAGTTGCAGCAACTCCGCCCAAAGCTGCAATTTCAGATGAAAGGTCTCCAGCAAGCGCCCTTTCGCTCCGCCAAAGCCCCAATACAGACTCGCTGAGCCGGCCAACAGCGCATGAGCGTCTTCAGAGTTCTCGGCGTAAACTGATGGGAGCTTAAACGAACTGTTGCACGAAGCGAGCATCGCAGGCGAGCGCTCAGTTAGCAAATTGACATAATCGAGCAACGCGAATGGAAAGTGTTTTGTCATCATCAGCAACCCGCCCGTGGGGTTAAACGGGACCCAGTTGTCGAATCCATCGATTGCTTTTTCGGGTTCCAACGTGAATTCGTTCCGCGGCGCGTCGGGCATCACACGGAGAAAACGCTTTTCATCACCGGCCTCAGGCAGATAAAGATATCGTTGGATGGTTGTGTGGAACTCTGGCAACCCCGCGCCGCGCAATAGCTGATCGTCCTGACACAATTCCCATCTGCCCTTGCCGAGCGGGTGGACCAGGGCGATCTTGCCCGGACGAGGATCAAGCCAGGTTGGCAGAGGGTGCTCCTTTTCAAACCCCGTGTGAATGATCCCCTCGGGCCACAACTTCGACAGGAGAACCGTTTCATCCTGCCAACGTTTGTCCACGACTGAATTATTCAGGTTGCCGCGCAGACTCTCAAAATCGGGGTGCAAAGCGTCCGTTGTTTCCACCCCAATCTCGAGCCATTGAAGCACGCGGTTCGCGGAGTCAACCAGACATCCTTGGTACACTCTTCCAAAGGGGACGTGGCGTAACAGGACGAAGTAGCCCTCCTGTTCGGACGGCTTGTCTCGGACCAGAAGACAAATCTTCAGCCGCGCTTCGCTTTGATCCGGAAAAAGCGGCACTGCACGATGATTTCCGGGTACTTCCAAGGACTCTACGGGTCGCACGTGAACATTGTATGCCGTCGGAAACGCGCGGCCAAGCCGAAAAACGTGGACTCCTTCGTATTTGGTGCATGTCCGGCGTCGATGGCTCGGTGGCAATGTCTCGGCTATGCTCTCTGCTTCGCTACAGGCCTACTGGCAAAATGTCCGCCATCGCAAACCCCACACCCAGAATGCTCGCGCACCGCAAGGTATCGCGCTCGGTCAGCGTGGTCTTGGCGAGGAAGCCCTCGCTGCTCGGCTCGCGATACACGTCCACGGCCCGGTCTTCAGGGCGCACCAGCCAGTATTCCGCGAGGCCGGCCTCGGCGTAGATTTCGGCCTTGCCCTCGTCCAACGCAGTGCTGGTCACGGCAACTTCAATTACCAGGTGCGCCGTCGAAGGATGCGCTGTCGCCCAATCGTC
>DATHJP010000789.1:0-6394 GCA_035489695.1 Terriglobales bacterium | reverse complement strand
TGAGAGAATTGTCGTCCAAAAGTAGCTCCGGAAGCTTGCCTTTAATAGACGAATGGAACCATTCGTCGACTACATTCACGGCAAAACCGCGTTTCTTGCGTTTGAGAATGCGTGACGGCAGGTAGCTTTGGCAGACTTGGCGATGCAACCATTTGCGCGTGCCGTTGCGAATTTTGAAGTCGGCGCTGAGTCGTTGAACATATTCCACCACCGTGCGATCCAAATAAGGCACTCGGGCTTCCAAACTATGAGCCATGGATAGTTTGTCGGCATACATCAGCAGTTCGTCGGGAAGTGATGATCGAATTTCAAGAAGTTGAAAACCACCTAGTTCGTCCATGTGCTGCATCTGTGGCAACAACGCACGCCAATAATCAACCAGTTCATGATCCTGTCGCCGCGGACGCAGGTCATCCTGAAAAAGCTCATCGATAACCTGTGCTGGCGCCAGAGAAAAAACGTCCTGATAGCGTTTTAGCCGGTCCTCGGTCCCTAGTGAAGAAACGCCACGCTTCAGTGTTTCATTGCGAGGCAAACGGTCGATAGCAAAACCGACGCCCGAGCGTAGACCCGCTGGCAACCAACGCCACCACTCACCATAATGAACACCCAGATGCCGTTTATAGCCGCCGAACAATTCATCAGGTCCCTGACCAATCAGGGCCACTTTGACATCTTGTCGCGCGCGCTCCGAGACGAAGTACATCGGAACAATGGAAGAAGCCGCAATTGGCTCTTCCAGGCACTCTACGATTTTGGGCAGAGAGCGCTCAAACTCCCCTTGGTCGAGTTTTACCTTAATATGGCGAGCTCCTAAAATAGAAGCTGTTTCTGCCGCATCTGCGAGTTCGTCGTCCTCAAACGTTTCTCCATAACCGATGGTATACGCCGGCCAGGGCCCGCCTTGCTCATTCATCAGGGCGAGAAGCAGACCGGAATCCAGCCCTCCACTTAGAAGTATTCCCACTGGGACGTCACTTAGCAGATGGCGTTTTACGGCCGCCCGATATAGCTCTAGCAGTTCCTGGGTAGCTTCTTTATCGGTCTTCCGGGTCGAAAAGGGACGAGGCACGTAGTTGTACCAGCGTTCCTCGCGACATTCTCCTCCCTCCAAAACCAGCATCGTACCTGGCGCAAGCTTTCGGATTCCGCGAAAAATTGTCAGGGGGGAAGGTGTATATCGAAATCGAAGGAACATGTTGAGCGCCGCCGGGTCGACTTCGGGCCGCGACTCGTCCGCGGCCAGGACCGCACGAATTTCCGATCCGAAAGTAAGACCGCCATTGGAAATCCGATAGTAAATGAGCTTAATTCCCATCGCATCGCGGGCCACCACCAGCCGCTTGTTCCGGGAATCCCAAATGCCGAGTCCGAACATGCCGTTGAGATGATTGAGGACATCCGTGCCCCACTCTTTGTAGCCGTGAACAATGACCTCGGTGTCGCAGTTAGTCCGAAAACTGTGGCCACAGTTCTCCAGTTCAACTCGCAGCTCCCTGTAATTGTAGATCTCCCCGTTGAAGATGACGCAAACGCTTCGTTCCGCATCGAACATCGGCTGATGACCACCGGCCAGATCGATAATGGAAAGCCGCCGAAAGCCTAATCCGATCGCCCCGGAGATAAAATAACCCTCATCGTCCGGTCCTCGATGAGCGATTGTATCGGTCATGTGCCGAACCGTGACCGGATCGACCGGCGCGTCAGTGGCAAAATTAAACTGGCCGCAAATGCCGCACATGGCGTGAAAGAACAACCCGATAAATTTCCGTTTGAAGACCGAAAAGTAAGAACGGACGAAACTTCACAAGACTTTTGTCCAAATTCAAATCTTGCTTGATAAAACGGGCTCCCCTTGGATCAAGATTTGACCACGCTGGTTAGCTCGGAGGCGATCAAATTCTGCGAGCGCCATTCCAACAATCTGATCCATATTATAGTAACGATAAGTGGCGAGCCGGCCAACGAAGGTTACGTCCTTCTCCAGTGCGGCGCGCTCTGCGTACTTTGAATAAAGCGCTCTCGCATCGGGTGCCGGGATCGGATAATACGGTTCTCGACCGGGTCCAAAATCCTGCGGATATTCCCGTACAATTGTTGTCGATGGAAGCCTTTGGCCGGTGGCGTGTTTGATTTCTACAATGCGGGTGAAGTCGTGGTCGTTCGGATAATTCACCTGCATAGCCGGCTGAAAAAATTCCTGCGCCAACGTTTCCGGTTCAAATCGAAGCGACCGATAGGGCAAACGCCCGAAACAATGATTGTAATATTCATCGATTGGCCCGGTATAGATAAGATGTTTGAATTGCACCTGTGCGCGTGCCTCGCGGAAGTCGGTGTTCAGGCGTACTTCGATCTTTGGATTCGACAGCATTTTCTGAAACATCGGCGTATAACCATCCTTCGGCAGCGCTTGAAATTTCTCAGAAAGGTAGCGGTCGTCGCGATTGGTGCGGATGGGGATGCGTCCGCATACACTGGGATCGAGCTCTTTCGCGTCGCGTTGCCACTGCTTGCGCGTGTAGTTTTTGAAAAACATCTCGTACAATTTCCAACCAACCTGCGAAACGATCACCTCCTCCGAATTCTTCGGACGGTCGATCGGGACGCGCCACTCGGCGAGCTGGGCTTCCATTTCCTCCGTCGTGGATGGTCTGCCAATCAGTTGCTCGAACGTATTTAAGTTGATGGGAAATTGCCAGTAGCGATTATGCGTCCAGGAGAGAATCTTATACTCGACTTCGCGCCACCCCGTGAATTGACTGAGGTAATCGATGATGCGCTGGGAGTTGGTGCGAAAGTAATGCGGTCCATAGGTGTGCAGGAGCACGCCGGCGCCATCGTAATGATCATAGGCATTGCCGCCGATGTGATTGCGTTTCTCGACGATGAGACAGGTCTTGCCGAGTTGGCTGGCAATGCGCTCGGCTAGCACTGAACCCGCGAAACCCGCGCCAACGATTAGGAAATCAAACATTCGCAATCCGCTCTCTCATCTTAGCTGGCATCCATCAACGCGCCGTTCTCTACCCTGTCTCTTTTACCATTCGGGATCTGTTTTCCGTTTTCCTCGTACAGATAATACGCCAAACTCCGAAACATCTGCGACTGTGCCCAACGATGCATTGGAACGTTATCCCAACTAAAGTGCAGACGACGAGAACGGAACGACCCGTCTGGCTTGATCCAGCAATCCAGAATATGCTGGACTACTCTGTTCAAGGTCTGTTCCAGCTGCGGAAACTCTCGCCGAAGCAGGAGGCATAAATTAATGCACTCCGCACAATCATAGAGCTCTCTCTTATAAACCGTCAGGCGGGGCGCTTTCGAAAACGGCTTCGGCAGCCCGTCCACATCAAAGAGATTGCACAGGTAATAGTTTACCCCTTTTTCCAACACGGAGCGGATTCGCTCGTCGCCGGCCAATTGCTGAATCTTGGCCAGGGCCTTCATAACGAAACAGGTGTGATAATGATCGACAAAGTCCCGCACCTGATCGACAGCATAATACCACGATCCATCTGCTTGTTGTGCGTCGAGCACGAAGTTCACGTTTCGTTTTGCGACCCGTGCATAATCATCGTTAGAAAACATGTGAGCTGCACTGGTTAGCAGAAAAGCACGGTAGGCCGCGGCGTTGACCACGCCGCCGACATCGTCAAAAGGACCGTAGGAACAGGAGCTTGCGCGTTCCGAGGTCTTGAAATCTTTGATATCGGTGCGCGCATGCCGGGCAATCGATTGCAGGATCTCTCTCCATTCCTCGCGTTCCTCAAGCTGACAAAGCTGTAGGAATGCTTCATAAACATACGGTGTCGTAGTAATCAATGGAGTGCTTGCCTTAATCGTCCCAGCCCTGGTCACCCAATCGAAAGGATACCCCCAGGCATATTCCTTGAAACCGGTTGAACGCGATTGCTTAAGCATGTCGAGGAAATGAGTGGCTCGTTCCAGGCGTCTCGGCTCCGCAGTCGCTTGGTAGAGAAAGGCAAAGCCCATCGCATAGTGCGCATCAGCGATTGGAAAGCGCAAAGGTTGATGAAACAGGCGGCGCGCTGGAGGCAAAAACGCCTCACAGAAAATCATCGGAGCTACGGCCACTGTTCCAATACCTTTGTTGCGGTAGTAAAGCGACTTAGCACGGCTGCCCACGGGGCCGGCAAAGAAGCTTTGATGATCCCATGAGGTTTCGCCATAGGCATCCAGCCACTCGATGAAACCAGTCAGAACGCGAGATGCCCTGCCAGCTAATTCCTTGGATGTTTTCGTTACCTCCATCTGATCTCGAGTTTCCGCTCGCCGCGCCGTCGTGCCACCGGATGCAGTCGGATACTGTGGCTTAGTTCCTCTGGGTCGCCACACGGAAGCTATCCACCTTCCTTAACCTCATGAGACTCCCGAAGATCGCCATCAGCTTGTTCATTTGTTCCCGCCGGTGAAAACGCATCAACTCAGGCGAGATCGGTCTTTTTGTCCGCCGTAAGGCAGCCCAGCAATACCCCGCCAGCAACGCCAAACCACCTATTACAAATGGACGTTTGACGCTTCGATAACAAACTCGGAATAGCTGCCAGACGGGGGAGCCACCCAAGTAATAATCTTTTTCGCCGTATGAGAAGAGCGATGCGACTATTCCCCGCTCCGCAGTACCCAGGGAGCGGTAATGATGAAACCGCTTTTCTGGAAACGAACATGTCTTCCAGCCTTTCATTCGGGCAGTCGTGACAGCAATCCAATCGACTCCCCCGGCCGGGTTACCGATATAGCCGCCTATCTCTTCGAAGCACTGGCGCCGAAACAGCTGACACCCACCGGCAACGTGGTTTTCGCCTTCAAAGCTGTCCCTGGCTGAGTCGTAACCATTCTCTACGAAGGGCGTTCCTGCCACTCCCAGCTTGGGATCTTCAGCGAATCTATTGATCAAAAACTCCAGATATTCTGGATCGAACGAGAGGTCCGCATCTAGGTTCCCGATTACTTCGAATTCGCGCGAACCCAACTTTTGCAAACCAGCATTAAACGCGTCAACCTTCCGTGAAAAGCTCCGCTCGGCCCGCTGCGTTCGCCGCACCAATTCAATCCACCGATATTTGCGGACGTAATTCTCCACCAGTTGTGCTGTCGAATCAGTCGAAGCGTCGTCAACAATTATCCAACGGGCGGGTATGACGGTTTGGTTCACGACCGAACGAAGTGTTTTGTCAATGTAGGCCTCCTCGTTGCGGGCCGGTGTAATCAAGACGTACTTCATCCTAGCTCGAGAGATATCTGCCGGTTCGAATTAGTGCTTCTCCTTCTGGTTAAGGCAGGGCGGTGCGGATCCTGTTGACCTCTGCGTGGCACTGGCTTGCCCCTCGCTCCTGCTCTGTATAGATTTGCCCAAAAATTTGATCCATGAGCCGAGCTGTTAAAATGATTTCCCGATAGGGAACTGGCGGCGGAGTCTCCTCCTGGATACTCTGATAGAAACGTTGAATTAATTCTTTCATGCCAAAATCCTGATGAAGACGCTGTCGGACGAAATTCATCACATTAACCGATGCGTTTCTGAGATATTCCCTGGCATCTTTTAGTGGTGGAAGAAAATAGGTCAAGTAGCTCTTGTAAGCGCGGTTCTCTTTTCGGACCACGGTTCCAGTAATAATATCCGCAGTTATTGAACCGGATGGGCCGTAGATACGCAATTGATTCAAGTTTTTGATTTGGGTCGAGAAGCAAAAGAATGCTGTTGTGTCGCTCTTGTCTCGAATCAGGACCCTTAACTCGTCCAGGACCTCTTTTGCACCAAGAAGCCGGAGCTGTGAGCTTTGATGAGCTGTGACGATAATCTCAGTCAATTCGTCGTCGAGAAATTCGACAAGTTTGGCAAGCCCATGACTAATGATGTTGTGAAACAATTGGCCCGGCAGTCGTCGGACCCAGTGAGCGGGATTACCCAAGACAGGTCCCACGTAACTTATGTCACCCAAATCGTACGACCAATAGCTTTCCAAATGGACAGGCTTCCCCCCCAGAAATCCTGCTTTCGCTAGCCGACGCATTTCCAACATCTCAAGAGTGAACTGATAGTTATGGCCAGCCGTCATCTTCAAACCGCGTCTTTTAGCAAATTCGATCAACGCTTCCGCTTCTTCAGCTGTAACGGTAAACGGCTTTTCCAAATAAACGTGGCTCCCGAATTCAAGGCACTGTTTGGCGAGTTGGAAATGACTTTGTGGTGGCGTTGTAATGTGAACCACCTGCGGCTGAGTACTCCGGAGCATTTCCTGCACATCAGAAAAGCATTCGGAAATGTGAAAGCGCTCGCCCAGTTGTTTAGCCATCAGCAATTCTTGGTCGCAGACCGAGACTATCCTGCAGTTCCGAATCCGATGAATCGCGCCAACATGTTGAT
>DATHJP010000788.1:0-3101 GCA_035489695.1 Terriglobales bacterium | reverse complement strand
TCGCTCGGCATGCTGAGACTGAATCCCGGATTTCGATCCGGTCTTAAAGAACCGCGCCAAGCCCTTGTGCTTGAAACTTCGAATCATCGTGCATATTGTAACCCGCTGCGTTACAGGTTACAAGATGCCTAACGAACAAAGCTAACCGGCGCGACGACGGACGGGCCACAGGCCCGCCGAGGAGCGTCCGCGTTGAGCGAGAGGTTAGGCTTCACTTCTTCACGTTGCCACGAAATGTCTCGTACGTGGACCATGCGGGATCGTGGCCTCGGATGACCTCGATGGGGAACTGAGGCTGCCCGCGCAAAGCGTCGTTTAGGCGCGCCATGTAACCGGCCTCTGCGGTTGTGTAGTAAATCCACTCTCTCAAGTTCTCGCCAGTTGATACCAGTGCTAACGTCGAGTACCCACCGGCCTCTACTTTTGGCGTGAGCAAGTCTTCGAGCTGCTCCATGCGTTGTCGCTCTGCAGGGGAAGGCATGCCCGACTCGGACTGGTATTTCCATTGAATGATTATGCGGTCTGGTTGAGTCGCGCGATCAAAGCCATTTGCGAAGCCGACGACGTAGCGAAAGACTATTTGCCGTTCACCATTCTTCGCTACAGCAGTAGCCCAACGCTCTTCGGCCATGCTCGTGCCACCGGCAACGAGCAGTAGAACTGCAACAATCCCGCGCCACATGTGAAGCCTAACGAACCAAGCTAACCGGCCGCGAGCGGACGGCGCGCCAGCGCCGCCGGCGAGCGGTCCGGGTTGAGCGAGAGGTTAGGCCGCACCACTTAATGCTTCATAGTCAACAATCTCAATGCCCGCGCGTTTGTATCGTTCCCAGCCGTCCAAGTCTGGAAACTCTCGGCTAATACGCGTGAGTGCGTCATGCTCAGAGCGAGTTACAACGCAAGCCACTGCGCTTCGAAGAACTTGATCGACGGAGTCAGGGTCGTTGATCATCGCATCGATAAGCGATTTCCGCTGATACACGTGGTCATGAGCCAGTTCGCTTTCTGAAGCGGATTCGGTTGCCCGAGAACGATAACGGGTCTGATACTTTGACATTGGCGCTGCTTCGGTGATCTTCCAGATGCAGATTGAAAGCAATTCGCGCTTGTGCGCAGGATATAGATCGAGGCGGACGATCGCCTTCGCAGCAGTAATGGCACTGCTGATGCGCTTAGCCGCGTCGGGATGAATACGGTAGTTCATAGGCCTTTGTGCGGCCTAACGAACCAAGCTACCCGGCGCGACGAAGGACGGGCCGCAGGCCCGCCGAGGAGCGTCCGGGTTGAGCGAGAGGTTAGGCACCGCTGCGGTTGCGCTTGAGCATGAATGAAACATACTCCGCGCGGGACGCACCATCAACAGGCAACTTGCGCTCGACACACCACTGCAAGAGATCGGCGACATGGACCTCGAACGGTTCGGCGTCGACGCCAAGTGACTTGAGATTGGCGAGAGCCTGACGAGCATCCGCTTCCCATTCTTCGAATGTGTCGTCGAGCTTCGACCGATCGGCCGCAACTTCGCATAACTGGTGCCACTGTTCGCGGTCAAACCACGCGACCGACGGCAAGCGAGCTGGGGCTACGTTGGCGCCGACGCTTAGCCATCGGGAGTTCGGACAGTGGTGCCTAACGAACCAAGCTAACCGGCCGCGAGCGGACGGCGCGTAAGCGCCGCCGGCGAGCGGTCCGGTTGAGCGAGATGTTAGCCGTCTTCACTTTCCTCAGGCCGATAGGGATTAAAGGGACTTTCGCAGTCTTGGAGCCGCTCGATCTCAATGTTTGTTGCGACATTCCAGCGGCGCCATGAATACAGCACCGTGAACGAGTTTTCCGATTCAGGGCGGTCGGCCTCGCCGACCTGAATGATAGCGGAGCCTTCTTTGGGGTCGATGCTGTGCAACTCGCTGACCCAGCGCCGATGTTTATGCGAACCTTGAAAGTCACTCCGCGAGATCGTTGACTTCGCGCGCCAGTCGCCTTCCGCGCGAGTCTCCCATACCAGGGAGTGGAAATCGAGCGCACCAGGTGCATCTTCGTATGCGACGTGGAAGAGACAAAGCCGATCGTTACCGGAAGGCCCGAAAACCATGCCATGAAGGGTGACGTTGCTGTGATTGCCATTTCGCATGTTTCACATCTAGTCGGGAAGACGGCTAACGAACCAAGCTAACCGGCGCGACGACGGACGGGCCGCCGGCCCGCCGAGGAGCGTCCGCGTTGAGCGAGAGGTTAGAACTGCGCTACTTTCTCTCGACACGATACGCGCGCGAATCGACAATGGAGGTGCCACCCTGCTGTCCTTGCGCCTGAATTGGAACGAACACTTGTACGGCTCTTGTATCTGGAACCGTAAATTCCGCATCCAGAACAGATTTTCCGTTTCCATGAGAGATTACTTCCATGTTCTGGGCAACGTTGGTGTTATCTGCAGCCTGTACTACCAATGCGACGGTGCCGGTCTCGGCCTCGAGCATATAGCCAGCGACGACATGCAACTTTACGTGCTCTCCAACACGCAGAGGTATCTTAGGGTCTGGCTTAATCTCGGAAATCGTGACGAATGTTCCCGGCGCCACATTGGGTGGAGGAGCGTTGGAAGTAGCGCCGGATCGCGGCGTGTCAGGTTGGCATGCCGCGACAACCAGGGCGACAACCACCACACTTAGAACGTATATGCGAGTCATCGCAGACCTCTCATCGCGCAGTTCTAACGAACCAAGCTAACCGGCGCGACGACGGACGGGCCGCAGGCCCGCCGAGGAGCGTCCGCGTTGAGCGAGAGGTTAGGCATTTACAGAACCTCTAATAGCCCGAATGTGAGATTTTCGTTTGGGTCATTTATTGCTGGACCCCCAATTTTTCCGCGAAGGACAACGTGCTCTCCGTCACGAAAACTCTTATTGAGATGTGCGGGAATTCCGAGCTGTATGGACGAGATAGCCTCTCGCTTGAACTGTTGTCCACCATACTTCACGCCTTGTATACATATTGGGGATTCTAGGTGGAGAACCAGTGAAACCCCGGGTGCTCCAGGTTCGTGGTGATACTCGACGATACCGCGGAGTATGAGGGGACGTTCTGAATCTGCAATGAGGCAT
>DATHJP010000787.1:0-15286 GCA_035489695.1 Terriglobales bacterium | reverse complement strand
CAGTGGGCATCGCGGGATCGGAAAAAGAGCCAGGCGGGGGAAAGGGGCGTCCGGCGAGGGAACTGGTCTGCCCCGGAGTCAAGCTGCTGGGTGAGCAGTCGCAGCGGCAACTGCGAGATTTATACGGAATCGCATCTATCTACGCGGCGACTTCGCGTTATGAACCCTTCGGCCTAGCTCCGCTGGAAGCCGCCTTCTCGCGATGTGCACTGATTGCGAACGATATTCCCGTGTTCCGCGAACTGTGGGGAGAATCGGCCTTTTACTTTCGACAGAATGATGGGAAAGATCTGGCTCGGTCAATCCGATGGTTGAGCAGCGATCCCAAGCTGCGAAAGCAATATGCGGATGCGGCATACGAAAGAGCACGCAAGAACTTCACGGCTGAGCGAACGGTCGATCGGTACGAACGTCTTTATCGGACGGTGACTGCCGCGGAGCGGGCGGCATGACAGGACGGCTCAAGCTGCGAATGTTTGCTCACTCCTGGATTTCCGATTGGAACCATGGCAACGCGCACTTCCTTCGTGGACTCGCCAGCGAACTGGTCCGGCTGGGACATGACGTGCGCTGTTATGAGGAAACACCTTCCTGGTCGATGCTGAATCTTCTGAAAGAAGGATCGGACAAGGCTATCGATGCTGTTCGTCTTTTTTGGGAAGCCTTTCCAAACCTCGATGTCCGGTTTTTCAGCAATGACACCAGCTTTCCGTGTTTTATCGAAGACGAGCTGCGAGAAGCGGATGTTGTGTTGATACACGAATGGACCACGCCTGAAATAGTGAGCACGATTCTTTCGCTGAAATCGAAGCTCGGTTTTCGTGCCCTCTTTCATGACACTCATCATCGTGCCTATACCAGCCCTCAGGAAATCATGCGGCTTCCGCTCCGCGAGTTCGATGGTGTTCTGGCATTTGGCGAGGCGATTCGGCGCATTTACGCGGAAGGTTTTGGAGTTCGTCACACGTGGACTTTTCAGGAGGCGGCGGACACGCAGCATTTTTGTCCGCTGCGCACGGAAAAAGATACTGATGTTTTATGGGTGGGGAACTGGGGAGACGAAGAGCGCACGCGAGAACTTGAAGAGTTTCTCATCGGACCTGCGTCCTCGATGCGAGACTGTCACGTCGCTGTGCACGGTGTGCGCTATCCCGCAGAAGCCAGGCAAAAGCTATCTCAAGCCGGGATTGAATATCGTGGATATCTGTGCAACCTAAAAGCTCCTCCAGCCTACGCAAAAAGCTTTGTGAGTCTACATGTTCCACGAAGATATTACAGCAACGGTTTAAGCGGCATACCAACCATCCGGGTGTTCGAATCTTTGGCTTGTGGCACTCCGCTCGTTTGCTCTCCATGGACTGACAAGGAAGAACTCTTCCGCGCCGGTGAAGATTATATCTGTGCTGCGGACGGCCGCGCCATGGAAGCGGAAATTCGCCATTTGCTTCGAGACGATTCAGCCCGGCAACAGTTAGCCCGCAATGGGCTGGAGACAATTCAGCGCCGCCATACCTGCGCCCACCGCGCGGTCGAACTACTCGATATCGTTGAGGAGCTTGGAAGATGAGAATCTTCGTTTTCGGCTCCAGTCTTACTTCCTCTTATTGGAACGGCGCTGCCACCTACTATCGAGGCATTTACAAGAATCTGCACCGGCTTGGACACAGCATTACCTTTGCTGAGCCGGATATCTACAAGCGACAGCAAAACCAGGACTCAGAAGAAATCGACTACGCCGCAGTTCTCGTCTATCAGACTCCGCGAGACTTGAACCGCATGCTGGCCGAAGCGTCCAATGCGGATCTCATCATCAAGCACAGCGGTGTAGGCGCCGATGATGAGTGGTTGGAGACGAAGGTTCTGTGCTGCCGCTCGGCCAGGACGAAAGTTGCGTTTTGGGATGTAGATGCGCCGGCAACCTTGGCGCGAGTGCAACAGAATCCGTCAGACAGTTTTCGCGAGCTCATTCCTCGATACGATTTCATTTTTACTTACGGCGGCGGATTACCGGTAGTCCAACAGTATCGCGGTTTGGGAGCGAAGAACTGCTTTCCCATTTACAACGGGCTTGATCCCGACACCCACTATCCGGTATCGCCGGATCGAAACTTCGTTTGTGATCTCGCCTTCGTCGGCCACCGGCTGCCAGATCGAGAGAATCGGGTAGACGAGTTTTTCTTTGCGGCCGCCGAACTGGCGCCTGAACTTTCGTTCGTGCTCGGCGGAGAAGGTTGGAGTAGCCGAACCTTGCCCCGCAGTGTGCGCTGGATCGGCCACGTAAGCAGCACCAACCATAACCGAATTAATTGTTCAGCGCGCATGGTGCTCAATATCAATCGGCAATCCATGGCCGAAGTTGGATTTTCGCCTCCTACTCGGGTGTTTGAAGCAGCCGGAGCTGGAGCTTGCGTGATCACGGATGCATGGGCCGGCATCGATCATTTCTTTACCCCCAAAAAGGAAATTCTTGTGGCGTCCTCAGCCCACGACGTAGTTCGCTACCTGCGGGAGATTTCCACTCCTCAAGGCCAGAAGATCGGAGCCGCCATGCGAACCCGCGCGCTGCGCGACCACACATATAACTTGCGGGCGCTTGAGTTTCAGGCGGCCATGCAGGCGATCGACGAAATTACTTCAGAGACCGCGTCCCTGACGCACTCCCATGTCTGACAATCAAGTTGACGAGGAAGATCGACGAGGTATGACTTGAAAATCGTTATCTTTGGATTATCGATTACTTCCTCCTGGGGAAACGGTCATGCGACCACCTATCGCGCCTTGGCGCGGGCGCTCGAGACGCGAGGCCATCACATCGTATTTTTTGAACGGGACCAGGAGTGGTATGCCTCCAACCGGGACATGCCCCAGCCGCCATTCTGCCGTTTGCATATTTACGAAAACTGGAACGAGATTCTGCCCCTTGTACGCAGAGAACTCGCGGACAGCGATGTAGCGATCGCCGGCTCGTACTTCCCGGACGGGTTGAGAGCAATCGAGGAACTGTTTGATTCACGAGCCGAAGTTAAAGCGTTTTATGACATCGATACACCCATCACAATGGTCGGGCTGCGCAACGGCGGGACTCCATATCTCAAGCCGGAGCACGTCGAAGGCTTTGATCTATATTTCAGCTTTACCGGTGGGCCGTTGCTGAGAGAGGTGGAATCCAGCTTCGGCGCGCGCAACGCAGTGCCGCTCTACTGTTCCTTCGATCCAGACAGTGATCGATGCTGCGCCATCCAAAGCGACTATGCTTGTGATCTCAGCTATATGGGGACCTATGCCCCGGATCGGCAGGCCAAGATCGAAGAGCTTTTTTGTGCGCCTGCACGAAGGTTGCCGGAGAAGAAGCTCGTATTGGCCGGCCCACAGTACCCCAGAGAGCTTACGTGGCCAAAAAACGTACGACGTATCGTGCGCGTCGAGCCACGCTTGCACGCGCCTTTCTATCGTTCTTCAACGCTCACATTAAATGTGACCAGGAAAGAGATGGTAGCTGCAGGTTATTCTCCTTCCGTGCGGCTGTTCGAAGCAGCAGGATGCGGAGCCACCATCGTCTCGGATTGGTGGTCTGGGCTCGATACCTTCTTCACTCCCGGTGAAGAAATCCTGCTGGCAAACTCGTCTGATGACATCATCCGCTACCTGACGGAAATGGATGCGGATGAAATCAGACGCATCGGACGTCAGGCGCAGCAACGAGTGATTGCGGAACACAGCGCGGAGTGCAGAGCCGTGGAATTTGAAGAGCACGTGGCCAACACGAGCTTGGCAGGTTCACGATTTCCGGCTCGGCCGCTGGTATGAGCGTGTCGGCGCGCGGCTTGCGTATCTATCGAAAGATCGCAGTGCAAAAATTAACGGCCGAGTCCCCAGGGACCTCGGCCGTTAGTATTTTTTCGTGCTTGACGCCGGGTTTACTTCAAACTCCCACGTTGAGTTGAAGGCGGCGCATATTTCTCTAACGTCGCGAGGAAGCTGCGGCTTTCAGCCGGAGGTGTAATCTTTCCCCTCAAAATGTCTTCGAAGGGCACCATCTTGCCAAACAGAACACGGGTTTCGTCCTGGTCCTGTTTGACCACCGCGCCGTTGATGGTGATACCGGCAAAAGCGCCGCGTGATCGCGAATAGGTCAACACTTCGGATTTCATCTTCCAATCTGTGTCAGCAGCAGCCTCACGTCCAACCGGCCCAGCGGCGGCGGACGCATCCGCTCCAACTTTAAACTTGCTGGAAAGCAGATTCTGCATTCCCTTGTCGTTCATGATCAGCATTACCAGGTCAACCGCCTCGCCCCCTATCTGCAATCCCCAGCTTCCGCCGGCGACCGTGATAGGAGCTGGAGCGCTCCAGCCCGTTCTGGTGCGGCAGGTAGCCACACCCTTGCCATGGTTTCCACCGATTCCAAGGCCGATCTTGAGCATCGAAGGCACTACTGCTATACATTTTGCGTCAGCCAGAACGTTACCTGGGATTCCTTTATCTGGCGTGGACATGATCTCGTTCAGCACATTCGTCGCGTTCTCCAGACGTTTGGCGATCTCCGACTTGTCGTCAGCCGCCCAGGTGGTGCTGGCACAAATCAGCAAGCACGCACTTACCGCGACTAGATATTTCCTGATTCTCTCTCCGCTGAATTTCATTTTGAAAAACCTCTTTATCTGAATTGTTGTCACCGACACTCGACCGTGAGTTGTACACAACAATCGTAAGTTGGAGGGCGTCGAAATCCCATCGGGTACTGGCTGTAGATTTGCTCGCGAGCCGCCCTTAACTGATGTCAGGCCCCTGTGCCAGCTTGGCGAAGACGACGAGCCGCTCTGGTGCGGGTCCGATGAAATACACGGGATAGCAGGTGATGAGCGTCAGTCGGGACTCTGACGTGGTATCCAACACAGAAAGGTCCGCGGGCTGAACCACGCGCTTCCCGGTGACTACGTAGTGATAGTGCTGGCCATTGCGCTCGACAAAGATGTCGTCTCCCGGCTTCAACTCATAAAGGTGGCGGAAGAAGGTATCGCGGTGAGCGGCGAGAACAGAGTTGCCCGGGTCGCCGGGGAGAGCAGAGTCTCTCAAATGTGCCGGGCCCAGGGTGAGCGACTTGTGGCTCGTGCCCTCCATGATTACAGCGTCAAGATTGATCTTCGGGATGGAAATCCGGGTCAGCCCTCCGACGCGAGGAGCGGAGGGATTGGCCACGGCATTCTGGGCCTGAAATTCCTGCATCAGCTCACGCTGCTGTTCATACATCCAGAGATAAGTTCCTCCGACGTACAGCGATAACAGGGCGCCGAGGCTGATGAGTAGAACGGCGAAATACTGCCGGATGCCACGATGCGATCGCCCAGTTAATTCCTTAACTTGGCGCCATCGTTGCGTAAGTTGGTTAAGCAGTTTCCCTCCGCTGAGGGCGGAGTCAGCTGAAGCCATACTTGATCACCCGGCACACACGTGCACAATTGCGAAGCGACAAAGTGGCGCGCAAAGCAAAAAGACGAGGAAGTGGCGCTACCTCGTTGCAGCTAGCGGCGGACGATAAAGCCCGTCACCAGTGAGCCCAGTCCGAGCAATCCCAACAAGGGCAGGAAAGTCGCGGTTTGCGGCAGATTCTGTCCATTGTTCTTGTTCTGAGCAGTCTGGTCAGCAGTGGTGGCCTGGTCACTGTTGGTTGCAGCCTGGGTGCCGCTGGGGGTGGTGCTGGTTGCGGCGTTCGGATCAGTTTGGCTCGCACTGCTGCTGGTGCTGCTGGCCGCCGTCTGGTCGCTGGTTGGCGCGGACGAAGGCTGCGTGCTGGCAGCAGATGCACTCTGGTCTGCCGGCGCGGTTGTCGTGGTGGTCTGTGTGCTGGCAGCGGATGCACTCTGATCAGCCGGCGCAGTTGTGGTGGTTGTCGTGGTGCTGGTTGACGGTGACGCCGACGCACTCGTGTTGGCGGATGCGTCTGGAGTGGTCGAAGCTGCTGCTCCCGACGGGGCCGCACCAGCCGCGTTGCAATGGTCCGCGATCATTTTAACGTCGCTGACTTGAAGAGTGTTGGCACTCGCATTGCTGTTGGCCGAACCGGCGGCGCTACCTGGTGTCGTGCTGGAAGCTGCACTACCCGACGCCTGTTGTCCGGTGATTGCAACTTCGTGTCCGACATGCGCCTTCAATTGGTCTGCGCTGCCACTGAGAGTGAACACCATCCCAGTCTGATCCTGGGTCAAGGTGAAGTTATTATCTGAGGTGCTGTTGAGACAGCCTTGGACCGTCGAGTTCTGTCCGGATGCAGGGCTGCTGCTTTGAGTACTGGGTGTGCTGCTCTGGCTACTGGCTGTTCCGCTTGTGGATGTATCTTGGGCTACCCCAAGCGTGGCGGCCAGCAGTGCGGCTGAAAGAAACGCTACTGCTTTTGTCATGCAAGCCTCCGTAGGAGTGTATTCTCTTGAAATCTATACGCCGGAGCTCAATCTCACCATCCGGTATACCCCGTAAGTTCAGAGAGAGCTTCCTGTAAGGAAATAGCCGACTACTCCAAGCGGTCGAACAGGTTACGCCGGTTTAGCTGACTAAAACGTCAAGTTCGCCCTGCTGGTCCGTGACCTGAACCTTGACGGTACGCTCTTGACGTTCGAAGAAGAGATCCACGCTGGCGTCGCCGACCCGGAGTCCCTTGATCGTAAGCTGTGGGAGACCTTCGGGCAGGCAAGGTTGTTCTAGCAGAATTTGTTTCTGGCCGGCCCGGACCGACATCCCCAGGCAAGCCTCGACCAACATGAACACCGCGGCAGCGGCCCAGGACTGTGGGGCGCACGCTACTGGATAAAGAGTGGGGCTCTCACCTTTTCGGCGTTCCACCCCGCAGAACAGTTCAGGCATGCGATGCAAATCAACCACGCTGCTGACATCAAGCATGCCCAGCAAGATTCGTCCCGCCAGATCCCTGAAGCCATATTTGGCCAACCCCGCAGCCACGATGGCATTGTCATGAGGCCAGATTGATCCGTTGTGGTAGGAGATCGGGTTGTAGCGAACTTCCGAAGAACCCAGGGTACGTACTCCCCATCCAGTGAAGAAATCCGGGCCCAGGAGAGTTTGGCCCACCAGACGCGCTCTCTCCTGACTTGCCATTCTGGTGTAAAGGCAATGCCCGGCGTTGGAAGCGCGCACGCGGCAGGGTTGCTTTTTGCCGTCCAAGGCTAAAGCGTATGTCGAAAGCTCAGGGCACCAGAAGCTATCTTCAAATTTTTCGCGCAGCTGCGATGCTTCGGATTCAAGTCTCGAAGATTCTTCCGCATGACCCAATAGCGCGCTGAGGCGCGCAGCCGCCAGCTTGGCCGCATAGACGTATCCCTGCACTTCGCACAAAGCGATCGGAGGCTCCGCTAATTTTCCGTCGGAATGAAAAACCGAATCTCTGGAGTCCTTCCAGCCTTGCTGAACCAGACCTTTATTGGAATGCGCGGCGTACTCCACGAAGCCGTCGCCATCGGCATCGCCGTAGCGGTCAATCCACTCCAAAGCGAGCCGGATGTTCGGCCATAAATCTTCTATCAGTTGACGATCCGCAGTGCGTTGAAAATAAGCGTCCGCCAGGACGACGAATAACGGAGTTGCATCCACTGTCCCGTAATAGCGGCCGAAGGGTACTTCGCCAAGAGCGGCCATCTCACCTTTGCGCAGTTCATGCAGAATTTTTCCCGGTTCAGCTTCAATATCCGGATTGAGTTCCCGGGATTGAGTGGAAGCCAGAAATTGCAGAACGCCCTTGGCGATCCAGGGGCTCATCCAAAGCATTTCGAGCGCGGTAATGATCCCGTCGCGGCCAAAGACGGTGCTGAACCAGGGGACGCCGGCGTACGGATAACCAACTTCTGGGTTACCAAGCGTCATCATTTCAACATCAGCCACCGAACGCTTAATCCAATCGTTAAAGCGATTGTTGGAGCTTGAAATTAAGCAAAGATTTTCCGACGCTGTCCTGAGCTCAGTATCCGCTGCGGCCAAGGCACTCGAATAACCTACCGAGTGATTACGGTCCGGCGGATCGCCGGAGGCAGCCATGGTGACATGAAATATGGCTGTTTCTTTGGGACGCAAAAAACTTTCAAAGCTGATTTCGGTGCCAGAAATTTTGTCGGGGGCGGGGTCGCAGTGGATGCGGGTTTGACGGATTTCTCCGTCCAAACCTTCATACGACCACACCACCTGATTTTTATCGATCTGGTCGTCAAGCCGCCGGCCTCTTCGCTCGCGCCTCATTCCGCGGACTTCGAAAATGTCGGCAAAGTCCGCCCCAATCGCCAGCCGCAAAGGAATGGCTAATGGCGTCAGGCCATAGTTGACGACTTTGAATTCCTCATAACACGCTCCTTGCCACAAGAATTTGGAGCGCACTATGTGGAAGGTATCGCGAGGCACAATGACTTCATCGCCTCGAGACACATCGACATTGGCGAGGTCGGCGGTAAAAACGAAATTGTCGGCCTGGATAGTGGAGCTCAGCAGCAAAGGACGAGCACCCCACAGGGAGACAACTAGTTCGGAGAGATGGCGCGTGCCTTGATAGAAGATTCCCTGCTCGCCCATTCCGAGCGGCTCGATGTCACCATAGCGATCGAAAACGGCAAACATCCTGCCGTACTTAAGCACTCGCGTTCGATCGTCGGCAGGCGACGACTTCGTAGCAATGTAATATTGCTGACTTACGCTGATTTGGTCCAACTGAGGGCTCCCTCAGAGTGTGGGATAGGCGCCGCTTGTCCTTTGATTAGCCGTTCATAGATGGCCAGATAATCTTCCGCCATGCGGGCAGAAGTGAATCGCTTTTCAAAATATTCCCGGCATTTTTTGCGATCGATCTTGTCTAGGTTCTTAATTGCTTCCGCAGCGCTTTGCGCGTCGGGGACGATAAATCCGCTGACCCCTTCTTTCATGATTTCAGGAACCGAGCCGTACGGATACGCGATCACCGGCGTGCCGCAAGCCATGGCTTCGATCATCACCAGACCAAAGGGCTCCGGCCAATCAATGGGGAACAAAAGCGCGGCCGCGTTTCCCAGAAAATCGAATTTTTCCGGATAGCCGATCTCACCCACATATTCCACGAGGTGACTATCGAGCAATGGCTTAATCACATCGTCAAAATACTTCTGGTCGGCTTTATCGATTTTTGCTGCGATCACGAGTGGCATTCCAGCACGTTTTGTGATCTCAATGGCTTGATCCAGCCCCTTCTCGGGCGAAATTCGTCCCAGGAAGGCGAGATACTTGCCGCCACCTTCGAAGTGAGGGTACTTGTCCCGCGGCATTCCGTGGTAGACCGTTCCTTGCCAGTTGATGTTGGGCAGCGGCTCTCGCTGCGAATTCGAAATTGAAACCACCGGCATCTCGTGGAATACCTGGTAAAGCGGTTGCAGATCGGGAATGTCTAAACGTCCATGGAGCGTGGTTACATTAACAACTTTTTCGCGGCGGCTGAGGGGGAAGTGCAGATAATCGATATGAAAGTGAATGATGTCAAAATTGCGCTTTTCGCTGAATACACGTTCCAGCATCAAAACATGATGGGCTAATTGATCTTCGCACTTAGGATCCAATCGTAGCGCCTGCTCACTGATCGGAACCAGACGCGCGTTGGTGACTGAATCGCCGCTGGCAAAAAGCGTTACTTCATGTCCCATTCGAACCAATTCCTCGGTAAGGAACGAAACCACACGCTCGGTTCCCCCGTACAGAACTGGCGGAACGCTTTCATAAAGTGGCGCTACTTGTGCAATTCTCATCTTTTTAAAATCTCTTTCCTCAGTCTCCACCGGCCAGAGACACTTAAGACATCGCGCTTACATTTTGAGCGCTGCGGTTAAAAAAAGATTCGTAACGGTCATTTCAGTGTACCGCGCGGTAGGGAGCTTCAACCATCAGGTAAAGTCTGTAGCAATCCTGCGCGTAGCTACCGCACCATACAGTTACCAGATGCCCTTATCGCTACCCGTCAAGCGATATGCGACCAGCGCGCTCACCGCCAACGGCGGCAAGAGTGGGAGGCGGAACATTGCCCGGAGATCGCGGTGACGGCTCGCACTCAATAATTGTGATCCGTAAAGACTGGCCGCCGGCAACATGGGAACTCGCAAAAAATCTCCACGAGCTTGCACGCGGATATTGGCGGAACAGGAAGAAGCAACAACCTCAGGAGGTACTTCAGCTCTGCCACCGTATCTGCTGACGTAATCAGAGACTAGCGCAAGAAAAGTTGCAACCCCTGGCCAAATGCCACCTAGATCGGCAGCGCGCCGCAGCTCGGCGAAATCGATGGCATGAGTCTGAAGCAGGCTGGCGAAATCCGCCATATCGCACAGCCGAAAATAAAAATGCCGGTACATCCGTTGCAGCGTGGAAATGACCACACGCTCCTCCGGCGCCGGCACGCGGAACACATGGCCATTCAATTCTCTTGTGACGCTGCGCTCGACTACTCGCCGAGCCATGAGTTTGTGTTCTCCGGTCTGTCCCAGGTATTGAACGTGGATTTCCACCAGTTCAGGTAAACCAGGAATCGAGAAATTCCATTTGTTGGCTAGACGATCGCCCCAACTGCGAGGCTCCTGCTGAGCCTTGAATTCCTCTGTCATGACACGAGCGACCGTATGTTCGTCTCCCGACGTGTAGAGATCGAGATCCGAGCCCAGATCCGGCCAGTGATCCAGCGACTTAATGACAGAAACCTTGCATCCCGCAGCTTCCAGCGCGTGGCAAATCCTTTCCAGGAAACCGATTGCGCGTTCAATCCGCGTACGCTCAGTGGCTAGCGTGGATTCGCACCATTGCACCAGCTTGTTCTGGCCAAGAGTGCTTGCGGCATTTGCGACTACCTGCAATGCGCGCACGGAAACATGATGTATGTCTGCGACGTGCAGAAAATCCGACAGCTCGATATCGCTGAGAGTGGAGATATATTCCACGTCCGGATAGACAGCTTCCAGGTTTGAGACCGGTGTCTGAAAACCAGTTGAGTAGCCGCGAAACATCAGTCTCGACAGGATTTCGAGATATTGATGGGTGCGGGACAATTCGATGGTCATTAATCAGAGCCTCTTTATAACCAGCAACGGTGGTTGGATGTGCACCAATTCAGCCGGGTTGGTCCCCCAGGTGTGGTTCGAAGATCAACGGCCAGAAGCGCCGGCCGCCCGCGTTTGCTGCTGTTTATCGCAGTTGGCGATGCCAGGCTCTATCTCGGTGCCTTCCTCATAATCGTTCCAGGTAGCAATGAGCAAAAACGGCATGGGATGGCTTCCATCATCATAGCGCCGGAAGACACGCAAGGTATCTTCAAAAGTCTTGCCACACCGTCGATCCATGTGCCGGTTCAGACTCCACGACGCCTTGGTGTCATTGAATCCCGGCCACACCGTTCCCACCAGGAATTTGTCAGGAAATTTATTCTTCATCTTCTGGTAAAAGGTTTCCAGATATTGCTCTCCCCATTCGCTGCCGTCCGGGCTCCAACCTTTCGGTCCGGGATGCACCCATGCGTAGAAACCGTCGAAAGCCCGCGCATATTGGGCGGCAGGTTCATCTTTGTAAATCAGCAATGGCGGATTTTCCCAACTATTTACTTGCTCACGCACGCGACTCCAATCGGTGTTGCCGCGTTTGGGAAAGATGAAGATCACGGGCCGTCCCTGATAAGTGAGGTAAGCATTCCGATAAGGAGCCTCGGGTCCGATATAGGCGCGGTACGCTTTGTCCATCGCTTCCAGAGCGTCGTCGGTAGCGTGGCCGTTGTCCTCTTCAGTTTCGTCGTACATGAGTCCTACATGAAACTGATTCTGAGCCGCAATCTGTTGCAGCAGGGCATAGCTGCGATCGAGGAAAGGACGCCGCTCGCCATACCAATCGACGGCGAAAGCATAAATGCCTAGATCTTTGGCTTGCTGAATCTGTTTACGCAGTACGTTGGGATCCTGAGTGGAATATCCCACGTTGATGTGTTGCTTATCTCCGAACCAGGGCTGGTAATCAGCGATCACCTTGGGAGAGCTGTCAGCGCCGCGTACAGTCTGATCCAGGGACCGGCGGACGTCAGTTCGATTGGTCGAGCACCCGCTCGACAAAACAAAGACGACTGCGGCAGCAATCATCGGAATGAGTGAGGTGCGCTTCATATTCTGCTTTGAGGTAGCGCCGGCGTCCCGCCGGTTTTTGGCCAGGGGAGGGAGTCCGGTCTAAGGCTTGACCTCCGGAGTCGAAACGAAATCGCGAACCAGCCAGCGATCGGCGCCGGGCGTCATCAGAACGAGGTATTGCATGTTGGCTTGTTCGTTGTGAATAACCTTTCCACCATCGAGCACTTCAATCCCTAATTGTGCCCGGTCGCGTAGCTGCATGGCGTCTCCGCTGGGCGAGTAGAACAGCGCGTCGAGCTTATGTCCGCGATCGTCGTAGTGGATGTGCACGCCGGTCTGCTTCTGTTGCGCGATCAGTTGAGCCAGCTTGTCCTTGGCGAAGCCGGTGAAGTAGCCATCCAGCAGGTCGGGGCGGTTCTTATCCAGAGCCTCAGCCATCGACTTCCAGGCGTTGGCATAATCGCGAGCAATGGTCTTACTGGTCAATTCTTCGATCGCGCGCGGCCCGACATTCTCTGCGTTCAGTTCCACCTGAGGCAGTGAGCTGGCGGCATGGATCTGTGATTGCAGGAACGAGAAGCAAAGGATGATCAACCCTGCAGCGAGCAAAAGGGCGATGCGGCGAAGTATTGTCACAGCCAAGTCTCTCATCGCGCGCCACCTAGGCTGAGTTCATTTCCGTTCACCACGCCAGACGCCACCGAAATGCGCGCTGGCCCGGAGACCGCCATTTCCACTCGTGCCACACCCCGCTTGATGGGCGCATCGACTGTCGTCTTACCGCTGGAATCGGTTTTGGTGAAGCTCACCACGGTGCCGTCCGGGACAAAATTGCCACTGCAATCGCGAACCGGATCGGTTTCCACAGATATTCCCTTCGGTCCCGGGATCGCTTTGATCCTCAGATTGCAAGCGTCGGACGCGACTTGCTGAACCACTCGCATTTCCGCAACGTCGCCAATCGAAGCACCGACTTTTGCGGGACCACCTTTTCGCGCTGATGTGATGCGGATCCAGGCCGCGCCATTCGTCGTAGTTTTGGACTGCGATATCGCCGCCCCCCCCGGTGGCATTACTTTGAAATCCACTTTTTGCGGTGAGAGAACCAGATTATGAAACTTGTCGAACACAAAAGCGACGGCGCTGATGGCATTCGACGCCGCTACCGGGACCCTCGAGGGATGAACTAACAGGCTAAGCCGCGAAGCTTGCGCTGGATGAACATAGAAATGAACCGACGTGCATTGATCCGCACAGAGTATCGCGGTGTATGTTCCGGACTGTTCGACTTCATCCGCCTGTACGGAAATCTCGCCACCGTTTACTTTGCGTTTGCTGATCTGCGCGGGCCCAATCAGATAAAACGTGCCCTCACCTGCACCACTGCTCACAATGGAAAACGGTGTACCCGCCGTGGCTTGAGCCGGCGGCCGCAGTTCGGCTGCTTGCACAAGCGCCACGAACAGGAAACAAACTAGAAGAGCTGTGAGCCGGGTACGCATATCACGAGTTATTTTTCTGGTAGTAATTCACCACCACGTGGTAGGTCTGAACTTTCGCGGCAACGTCATCGGGGAGGTCAACGGCGAACGCAACCGGAATCTGAGGCAACAATTCCTGATCCAGATATCCGTCGGAAACCCAGATCACTTTGCCGTTCGCGTCATAGTAAGAAGCCACCACGTGCGGGATGTTTACAATCTGTCCGCTCTGATTCAGCAATTCTCCGCGCAGCACTTTCTTGCCCAGCGCGTCGGTCTCCATCCGCTGTTGAGTCACTGCAATCACCGGGTCGGCCGTCGCCGGAACCAACATGGCTTTGGCATCCATGCGGACGCTCTTAATCTGCTGCAACTTCATTCCCGGAAAATCAATGCGGTACGGCGATACTTGTTTGGGCAGCAAGGTATGCGAAATCTTGTCAAAACTAGTTTCCTGGGCAACAGGATTTCCATCGGCCGCCAGCAAAGCCGCGTTCACGTTCACATACGCGGGGACAGTATCCTCATTAACGATCTCTCCAACAATTACAACGCGGTCAGGACGTTGCAGGGCATTCATGGAAACAATGCGCACCTGGGGTGAATCGACATTCTGCACTCCCCAGTCATCCTCAGCTCCGCGGTTGATAACGTCCCAACGCAGGTAATTCACTGGAATAACTTGCGGCGCAAGTTTGGGGACTTTGCTAGTCGGCCAAACTACTTTCCACGTGCCGCTACCATCATTTCTTACTTTGATGTCACGAACATCGTCGAGGGGACCGACAGCGGTGGAGTAGTGCAGCTTGGCGCGGACAGTCGCTTCCTGATTGTCCGCGTGCAGACCCCACACATTAAAGTTTTCCAGCGTGGCGTAAGTGCGCAGGCTTCCATTACTGCCGCCGAGGTCGCGCGCGAAAGCGGCCTTTTCCACTTCACCCGCATTGGACAACCGGGAGTAGGCTGCGTCCCAATTCCGCGATCTCGCAGCAGTAAGTAGAAGTCGTACGGCTTCTTCTGGACTGCGGGCGGAAAGCATGCGATGCCGCTCGACGCCGCCAGACTGCACCCAGGCGACCCACACGAAAACGACAGTCGCTACGGCGAGGACAATGGGGAGAACGTGCTTCATGACCGAACCTCGCGGGCGAAAACGCCTTCGCCTGCTGCAGCAGGGAACTCCACGATGCTCTCGGTTACGCGCTCGCGATCAGGTAGAAGAAACGCAAACAGGATGGCAAGAATACTGCTCGCGAGCGGAAGGATTCCCCACAACAACCCTTCCCAGGGAGCGGGCATTGCGTCCGATTCAAACTTCCTGGCGGGGGGGACGTCCTCTTTCGACCACACCGTAATGCTGTCTGGATCGTAAGACTCGATCTGTCGCCAGCCGGCAAATGCCAGCAGAGGCTCGTAGTACGGATCGTGGACAAAAATGTATTTCAGTCCATAGTAGTTGGCGTGTTTGAGCATGGCGCGCAATGATTCCATTCCGGCCGTGCCGAAATATTTTGAGCTGGTGAGCTGAGCCGAGCCGTACTGGGTCATCTCCGGCAAGAGCCGCGCGGAGTTGTATTCGCCGTCAACGCTATTTGCGACTGCGTAAGTCGAGATTTTGGGCAGGGAATTACCGAACCCCAGAGTCAAATAGCGATACTTATCGTGACCGCTGCGGTTGAGAAATTCGACGACTGA
>DATHJP010000786.1:0-14349 GCA_035489695.1 Terriglobales bacterium | reverse complement strand
TGGCATGGGACAATATTGAACACGATCCCGGAGTTTACAAGTTCGACTTTTACGACAAGTTTGCCGATTGGGCCAGGGTAAATAACGTCCCATTCATGGTGACTTTCGGCTGGACGCCCACCTGGGCATCTTCCAAATGTGTAAAAGGAAAGATATGCCCTTACCCGCCCGACAACCTGCAGGATTGGATTGATTTCATTACTGCGGTTGTCAATCATTACAACGGCGGGGACAAGCCCAATATTCAGTACTACGAATTGTGGAACGAAGCAAACGATCAAACCTTCTGGATGGGCAAGCTGGATCAGTTGGTTGCCCTGGCTCAAGCCGCGTACCCCATCATTCATCAGAACCCGGTTTCTCAGCTGCTTACACCTTCGACGTCGGGAAGCCGCATAGACGCACACGACTGGATGATCGCTTATCTGCAAGCCGGCGGCGCCCAATACGCAGATGGCGGGACCTTCCATGGATATCTCGCTCCCCAAGGCGGATCTCCTCCGTATCCCTTCCCGGAAGACTCCGACATTTCTGGCTACGGAGATATCGTCACCAGAGCTGCCACCTTCCGGCTGCTCTACGATATCTTCGGACTTCAGGGTAAACCGATGTTTGACACGGAAGGAAGCTGGGGAAAAGCTCAAATACCCGATCCCAATCAACAAGCTGCCTGGCTGGCTCGCTGGTATCTGCTTCAGGCGGGTGCTGGTACAACGCAGTCCGCTTATTGGTTAGCCTGGGGGAACAGTAGCCCTCAGAAACCCATTGACCAACAATGGGGATTGATCAGTGATTATTATGACCAAACAACCCCGACCACAGCCGGCATAGCATACGGTCAGGTTTATAACTGGCTGGTCGATGCTGCCATTTCACCATGTACGAGCTCAGCCAATGTGTGGACGTGCGCTTTGATCAGGTCGGGAAAAAATTACAAGGGACTCGCTGTGTGGTTCTACTCGGCAAATGAAAGCGATACGACGTCCTACACGCCCGATCCGCAATTCGTGCAATATCGCGATCTCGCGGGAAATGTAACTTCAGTAACTGGCGCCATCACAATCGGTCCGCAACCCGTTCTGCTCGAGTCAGGACCACCGCCGTAAACAATCTCCCGAATCCTTTACGATTTTTTCCCGCGCAACTTCACCGAAGCGACTGCGGATGCGGCTTCGGACATGCCTTGCTCCGGAGTTCCTCCCAGGCAACAGCCGGTGGTTGTCGTCTTTGTGTCGAGTCCATAAGCGTCAAATATATTCTTGGACGGAATGATTTGAGGAATGCTGAGCTCCGCCAAACCTGCCTCAAGGGCCATGAGGATGTAATCGTTCAGGAGCCTGGCGCCGGCCACACAACCCACGTACGCGTTGACGTCATTGGCGATCTTTTCCGGCAACTCGCGTAAAAGGACGATATCGCTGACGACGAACTCTCCACCAGGCTTGAGAACGCGGCGGATTTCGCGGAAGACGGCAAGTTTATCGGTACTCAGGTTGATCACGCAATTACTGATGACGAGATCGATGGACGAGTCCTCCACCGGCAGGTTCTCGATTCTGCCTTTGCGGAATTCCACATTCGTGGCGCCCATGCCGGCAGCATTGGCGCGAGCCCGCTCCAGCATGTCATCCGTCATATCCACGCCGATCACGCGACCGGCGGGGCCAACTCTCCGCCAGGCAAGAAAGGCGTCGAAGCCGGCGCCGCTGCCCAGGTCGAGCACCGTCATTCCGGGCTGAATGGCGGTGAGAGCGAGCGGGTTGCCGCAGCCCAGACCGAGATTAGCCTGGTTGGCGAACGCCAGATCCTGCTCGGAATATCCGATGGCTTTGGCGACATCCGAGGTAGCCGCGCAACCGCAACCGGACTGTTCTCCACGCGCAATCGCGCCGTATCGTTCTTTGACGATTTCTACAATTCCAGATTCATGGGCGGACATTGGATTTTCTCCTGGAAACAGGTTTATCGCTGGCTACGCGGCAGCTCACTGCAATATTGGGCCATTCACCGTCAAATTGGCAGCAGCCGTCCGGACCCAGTGTCTGATTCAACATTCGCAGGGCAGCCAGGAGTTGAGGACGAAATCCGGCAGGAATTGCGCTGACGATAGTGCTGGTGCGCTGTTGCATCAGCTTGTCAATTCGAGCACATACCTGGCGTCCGTGGCGAGTGATGGCGACGTTTGCGGCACGGCCATCTTCGGCAGCGCCACGCACACGCTGCACCAGCTTCTGCGCCTCAAGCTTCTCGAGCACGCGTGTCATGGCACTGGGCGTGATGCCGGCATCTGCCGCGAGATCAGAAAGACGCGCCCCCTGCCTGGCGGTCAGAGTACGAAGTATGCTGCACTGCCGCGGAGTCATACCTTCGCAACAAACCTCATCCGGGCCGACCCGGTTCAGAACCCGGGCGAGTTGCTCCAGTTCCGCCGACCAGCCAGCAATTTGCGAGGCCCTGAGCATGAAGGATAGAATAGGTAAACTAGTTGCATGAGTCAAGCAAATAGTTGTCGAGGTTTCTTCGTCTGCTGGCGGACAATGTGAGGGATCAGAACGACAGCACTGCCGCTGGACATCCCCCGGAATATCCCAAGTTTGGAACTAAAGCCGTTGCAAGGTATGAAAAGACGGAGTTTTACAAGCCGGAAGACCGCAACATAACATTTCTCGGATTCGCCGAACGAGCGAAGTTCACAATAATTGCAAACTTTTCTTACCTTTTCTGAATCCTAACGTCTAAGCAACAATGAGTTCCGCCACTCTGGACCTATCTGACGCCAGGAACGCAGGATTCGACTACCTTGCAAGTCAGACCTGGTTGATGGAACCCGTAGGCAAGCTTTTACGTACCAGATCCAGGGGTGGGGTGCGCGGGGGAAGCGGCACGTCTGACGCATGAAGCGCGTCGACGAGCAGCCGGCTCCGGAGGACGGTTATGGAGAGCGCGCGAAATACCGGTAACGGAAGCGGGACCAAGAACCTTCCCGGCAGTGGTGATCCACACGTCCAGGAAGTAATGCGGGCTGCACACGAAGAACTTAAGCAACTGCTGCGGCAGCGGGCCGATGTGATGAAGCGTATCGGCACGGTAAAGCAAACCATCGTTGGACTGGCCAACTTGTTTGGGGATGACGTACTGAGTGAAGAGCTGCTGGAGCTGGTGGACCGGAAGAGCAGTGGCCGTCAACCGGGGTTCACTAAAGCTTGCCGGATGGTATTGATGGAAGCCGACCGGCCTCTGGGGGCACGTGAAGTTTGTGAACATATCCAGCAGCGCGTTCCACCCGTTTTGCTGCGGCACAAAGATCCGTTAGCATCGGTTACTACCGTGCTGAACCGATTGGTGGAGTATGGCGAGGCGAGAACCGTGATACGCGAGAACGGACGACGCGCGTGGCAGTGGGTGGCTGATCCAGCCAATAGTGGTTTTGCCCGCGAGGGCCAAGGTTCCTCATCGAAATTGTGAGCTGCACTCAGGTCTCAGGATCAGGTCTAGCGCTCCGGCCTTGGGTGAGTCCGTGATGTTTGTGTTCGGACGTAGAAAGTCTGCAAGTCTGCAATTCCTGATCCTCGAAGCGATAATCTGCGACCTCCGACCTGACCATGTGGTCTGAGCCCTGCCACCTGCCCCCGAGACCGGACCCCTGATAATCTCAAAGCATGCCGGATGGTCGCGCCCGACCGCTGGATAGCAAGACCCCGACGCGTATTGCTGCGCGCAATTCCACTTAGCTTAGTGGCGGCGATAGTCGCTCTCCTTCTGTTTGGCTGGCTGGCGGAGGAGGTTCTTGAAGCAGGAACGATACGTTTCGACAACAGCGTACGGGCGGCGGTGCATCAATATGCGTCTCCGGCCCTTACTGCTTTCATGCGCGGTATCACAGTGCTGGGTTCGATGGAAGTGCTGCTACCCGCCGTCCTGATCGTCCTTACTTTTCTTCTGGTCCGGGGCAAGCGCTATGAAGCGATTGTGTTGGCTGTGACCATAGCGGGTGGGCTGATTTTGAATACGGTTTTGAAGTTGAGTTTTCATCGTGGCCGGCCGGATCCTTTCTTTAACCTGGCTACACCTGGGTCCTATGCGTTTCCCAGTGGACACGCACTATTTGCACTGTGTTTTTACGGCGTCATGGCTCAGATATGGTCTGATTCGCGGAGGAGCCGAGAACTGCGTTGGATGATCTGGAGTGCCGCGGTATGTTTGATCGGCCTGATCGGTTT
This sequence comes from Terriglobales bacterium, assembly GCA_035489695.1. Taxonomy (GTDB): domain Bacteria; phylum Acidobacteriota; class Terriglobia; order Terriglobales; family Acidobacteriaceae; genus 40CM-3-55-5. The sequence continues at coordinate 10,129 of DATHJP010000786.1, read as the reverse complement.
GTCTCGAATTTATCTAGGGGTGCATTATCCCAGCGATGTTCTGGCCGGGTATGCGGCCGCCATCGTTTGGATCAGCGCAGTGACGATGCTCGTCCGCCGGCGTAAAGAGATTTGAGACGCGGGCGGGGGCACCCGCGCCACACAACCAATACCCACACAATCAGTTCTCAGGCTGGGGGTAACAGCATGCCTTTTTCCAGATGACGGGTTACGTGGGCGTACGACGCGGCATGGGGATCGTGCGTGACCATCACAATGGTTTTATGAAAGTCCTGGTTCAGACGCTTGATAATTTCGAGGACCTCGGTGGCAGAGTGGCTATCGAGGTCACCGGTAGGCTCATCAGCTAGCAACAGAGTTGGATCGCTGACGATGGCACGGGCAATGGCGACGCGTTGTTCCTGACCGCCAGAAAGTTGCTTGGGAAGATGGCTGACGCGATCTTCGAGGCCAACCAGTTTCAATGCGGTCATCACGTGCTCGCGACGCTGTTGGGAATTGAGCTTGGTGAGCAGCAGTGGGAGTTCCACATTTTCAAAAGCGGTGAGCACGGGGATCAGATTAAAAGTTTGAAAAACGTATCCGATATGCTCATTGCGCCAGTGGGCAGACTGAGAGTCGCTGAAGCGGAAGATATTCTCGCCCAATACCAATAGATCGCCTGAAGTCGGACGGTCAATGGCGGCAATCATATTCAGCAACGTAGTCTTGCCCGAGCCGGAAGGGCCCATCAGGGCGAGGAATTCGCCGGAAGCGATCTCGATGGAGACATCATCGAGAGCTTTGACTTCGAAGGCATCGCGTTTGAATATTTTGCTCACATTGCGAGCCTGGACGACCTTGGTTTGGGTGCCGGTACGTGGAAGAGTAGCAGTGCTCATGATTGTCCCTTAATCTTGATTTTTTGTCCGTCTTTCAAATCCTGAGGAGCTGTAGTGATGACGCTTTCGCCTCCATTGAGCCCTTGAACCAGCAATCCGCCGCTGCGTTGCGATTTTACTTGCACCTCACGCATTAACGCTTTGCCGCTAAATGCCAGGAAGACGACCTTCTTGCCATTGTGATCGCGAACCGCAGTCGTAGGTACCACAACGCCGGAAGGCTGGGAGTTGGCGGTCTTAACTTCATTGGCCAGAAACTTGACCGTGGAATTCATTTCCGGACGCAGATACTCGTCCGGATTTAAAATCTGCACCTTTACCTGGACCGTCGCTTTCTGACGATTAGCCTCGGGAGAAATTTCGGCGATGACTCCGTCATATTTGCGATCGGGGAACGCATCCACGGTCACAACGCCTTTTTGATTGTGGCTCAACTTGGAGAAATCGTCCTGCGCGATATCGAGTTCGACTTGAAGATCAGTCAGATCGGCGAGAGAAACTACCGACCCCTGTGGTCCGCCCTCGGCCGAGCTGGCAAATTGAGCTGTAATCAGTTCGCCCTTTTCCGCCGTGCGCTCCAGGATGGTGCCATTCACCGGAGCTCGAATGATGGTGGCGTCGAGTTGCGCTTTGGCAAAGTCAGCTCTGCCTTGGGCTTCGGCTAGGTCGCCACGACCACGCTCGATCTCTTCCTGGCGTGGGCCGAGTTTTGACAGTTGATATCCCTGCTCTAATGAGTGAACACGCTGCTGGCTGGATTCGAACTTGGCAGTGGCGTCGTCGAGAGCTTGCCTCGAAAGAACACCCTGCGAAACCAGATCTTTCGTCCGATTCAGAGTGAGCCTGTCGTTGGCAAGCGTGGCGCGTGCCTCGTCGAGATTGTGTTGGGCCTGCTGTACTTCTTCCGGCCGGGAGCCGTGTTCCAGTTGGCTAAGCCGCGCCCGGGTGCTCTCCACCGCTCCTTTAGCTTGCTGATACTGGGCGAGGAATTCCTGGTTTTCTAGGCGAACCAGAATTTGACCCTCTTTTACTTTGTCGCCTTTCTCCACGCCGATCCAGGCAACACGGCCAGTGACTTTGGAATTCACGTTGATCTTGTGATGTGCGACGATGTAGCCGCTGGCGGAGAGCACGATCCCACCGATGTCGCTGTTCTCCGCAACAGCGCGGGCTACTTCAACTTCGGGGACATCGGACGCGAATAGACGATAGAGCAGCGCGGAAAGGCTCAGCAGCACCACTACCGAAATTCCAATGATGATGTAACGCTTGGCCCAGACGGGTGTTTCCCCTCCGCCGGTTCCGCCGCTTTTAGCCGAGCGGTCAATACGCAGGCTTTGCAAGTCCTGGTGCTTGATGTCGATTGGCATATTGCTCAAATTCTTATAGCTCCACCGGTTGTAGCCCTTCCTTGCAGGGACGAAACTTCCTCGCCCGCACTTTCTAATCGCGAAGAGCGACAACAATGTCACGACGAGCGGCGTGCCACGCGGGCGCGATGCCGCCAAACAATCCCATAATCAGCGCGAACCCGACCGCGGTGACAACCACCGGCACGGTCATCCTGAGACTAAAAACAATTTCGCTGAAGGTGAGATTGTTCGACGTGCCCGTGGTCATACCGTTCAGCGGCAGCATTAATAGAATTCCGACCAGCGCGCCCAGGAGCGATAGCAGCAGCGACTCCAACACAAACGAGGTGAGGATGCTCGGCTTTGAAAATCCTATCACCCGCAACGTGGCGATCTCTCGTCCCCGATAGGCGACAGCGGCGTACATGGTATTCATCGCGGCGAAGCTCGAGCCGATAGCCATGATGACGGCCACAATCCAACCAATAATTTTAATAGGAGCGCCGGAGGAAGTTTGTTTTGCGTAATAGTCTGGCTCCAACACTCCTTCGAGCTTTAACCGCTGGTCATCACTGACGCGATGTTTGAGGGCATCGGCAGAAACCGGATCCGTCGCCCGCAAGTAAGCGGAGGAGAAACCGCCCTGACGATCGAAATCGGCGGCCATCTGATTTACGTCACCCCAAATTTCCGAGTCATACGCTGAGCCGCCGGCGTCGAATACTCCTACCACCTGCCATGGGCCTTTGCCAAACGCCATGCTGTCTCCCACGCTCGCGTTCAAGAAGCGCTTGTGGATCGACTGGCTGACCACTACTTCACGCTGTCCGGGCGTAAACCAGCGGCCCTGGACGAGCTTTGCCGTGGGCCGCATTTCGAGACCATCCGGCATCATGCCGCGCACCGTAACGTTGACCTCTCCTGTGCCACCTTTCCGTGGAAGTACGATCACAACTACCCACTCGCCTGAAGCCATGGGCTCGCCGTGGCTATCCTTGGCAATCCCTGGCAGGTTCTTTAACACCGGGAAGGCGGTGGCATCAAAGCCGCCGGACAATTCGGCCTCCGACCCTTTGCGCAGCACCAGCACGTTGTTGGGATCGCCACTGGTGACGAAGGCGCGCTGCAAGCCAGCCAGAAGCGCCATGATAAATATCGCCGTAGTTACCGTGAGCGCGATACCCAGCGCGGTCATGATGGTAAGTCCCTTGCGCAATTTCAGGTTCCGGATGTTGTAGCTGATCGGTATAGCCATTACGATCCCTTTCACTTCAGCCGATGTGACGCAGTCCCTCAACGATATTCACGCGGGAGGCCGTGTAAGCCGGAAAGTACGCGCTGACGAATCCCACAAAGGCGGCAACCACAACCGCAACGCCCATCGTGACCGGAGATACTCTCAAGCCAAACAAAATTCCGGTGGCATACGGCGAATGGGCGACGAATCCAACCAACCCTGCCGCAATTAGAACTCCGAGCAGGCCGCCGGCTACGGACAGTGCGACCGCCTCGCCCACGAAAAGAGAGAGGACTATGCCACGAGTAAATCCGAGAGTCTTCAGCATCGCGACTTCGCGCGTACGTTCGCGGATGGACATTGCCATGGTATTGGCGGCCACCAGCAGAATCGCAAAGACCACCGCCGCGCAAATGCTCAAGATAAACGCCTTGACGTTGCCCAACATGGCGATGAACGAAAGCTGAAATGCCTTTTCGCTCTCGGTTTTCGTGGGCTGTGGCGAATTGCGGAACATGTCGTCGATGGCGCGCGAGGTAGGCGCAATGTCCTCGGGAGATGCGACGCGGGTGAAGTAAAAGCCTGTTTGTCCCTTGTACCACGGCACCGCTTCTTCCAGATATTTCGAATTGAAATAAAAAGTCTTGTTGGCAGGCGTCATGGTGTAGATGGCGCGAATCGTAAGCTCCGGGTTCACCGGGAAAATGGTTCCCTGCAAGGTGATGCGATCGCCGATTTTCCAGCCGTATCGTTTAGCTAGCTCCACGTCCACCATGGCGCCGGCGCGGTCGCGTATCCAGGCCTCGGCCTGATCGGGGGGCACAGTTTTGTCAGCCGCGACTTTCAGATACTCCTCCGGATCTGTAGCGAACTGGGCAAAGAAATTCTCCGGCTTGTTGTCTTTGTAACGTCCTCCGAACCAAGTCATTGGCGCAACGTAAACCACGCCGGGAAGCGAACGAATCTTCTCCCGGTAAAAGCCCGGCAGAAAAAAAGTAAGTGAAACCTTATGCCTGGTCATGAGCCGCTTTGCGGAATCCGGTGCGCCTTGATCGATGTAGAAGGTGCGCCAGATGGTCATCATCAGCGTGAGCAGAAGCAGAGAGAAGCCAATGCTGAGCACCGTCAATATGCTGCGCCGCTTATTGCGGAAGGTGTTTCTCACGATAAAGCCAGTAATCGTCATTGCACTTATCCAATGTGGCGGAGGCCTTGCACGATGTTGGTGCGCGAGGCGTGGTATGCCGGAAGAGCAGCGCTGAGAAAACCTACAAATCCAGCGACCAGCATAGCGACTAGCCACAGACCCGGAGTTACTTTTAGGGGGAAAAAACTGAAGAATTGCGGAGAGTGCGTTGCCAGGTACACCAGCAAGTAGGCAATGCTGGTGCCCAGCAGTCCGCCCAGCAAGGCGAGAGTGACGGCCTCCCCCACAAACATGCCCAACACCGTCTGACGAGTGAATCCCAGTGTCTTCAAAACCGCTACCTCGCGGGTGCGTTCCCGGATAGACATCGCCATAGTATTTGCGGAAACCAGTAAGGTGGCAAAGACCACTGCCAAGCAAATACTCAGAATGAAAGCTTTGACGTTGCCCATCATGGCCACGAATTCCAAACCGAATGCCTTCTCGCTTTCTGCTTTCGTGGGTTGAGGCGAGTTGCGGAACGTGTCGTCTATTGCAGTGCTGATTTTGCTCACGTCAGCGGCAGTTCCGGCCAGGATACTGAAAGTGCCAGCCCGCCCCTTGAACCAGGAGACGGCCTCTTCGACATACTTTGCGTTGAAATATACGGACTTGTTATCCGGGTTGGACGTAAAAATACCTCGAATGTTCAGATCGAGATTGACCGGATAGATGGTCCCCTGCAAAACGATGCGGTCTCCCAATTTCCATCCATACTTTTTTGCCAGCGAACTGTCGACGATCACTCCCTGACGGTCGCGCTGCCAGGCCGTGAGCTGATCGGTCGGCATTTCAAAATCCCGGTAAACCTTGAAAAATTCCTCCGGGTCGGTGCCAAATTGAGCGAAAAAGTTTTCCGGCTTTTGATCTTTGTAGATACCTCCAAACCACGAAATTGGGACCACCGACACCACCCCTGGCACCGAGCGTATTTTCTCGCGGTAGAAACCCGGCAGATTGAAGGTCAACGAGACGCGATGGCGAACGACCACGCGCTGCGCCGACTCGGCGCTACCGTTGTCCAAATAGAAAGCCCGCCAGAGGGTCATCATCAGCGTAAGCAGGAGGAGGGAAAAACCGATGCTTAGGATTGTCAACACACTGCGGCGCTTGTTGCGAAACGCATTCTTGCCTACAAATCGAGTCAGGGTCATGGATAAGTCCCGGAGATAGGGAGCATGCCGTTTAGACGTAAAGATTGCCAACTAGGATAGACGATGGAGCGCTTCCCTACAACTGACAGGTTGCGGGAAGTTCGCTGCTGCGATACAGTGCCAAATCGATTTTCTGTGAGCGCACGGCTACAGCGGGGCGAGGGAGGATTATGGTCCAGACCGCGGCGCATTTCACCCACAAATCGCTGACTGGGATCGATATCGCGATTATTGTGGTGTATTTCATCGTGATTTTTGCCATCGGTTTTTACTTCGCGCGCAAGGAGCGCACTTCCACCGATTACTTCCTGGCCAGCCGCAGCGTGGGATGGTTTGCGATTGGGGCGTCGCTGTTTGTCTCCAATATTTCGACTGAACATTTCATTGGACTGGCAGGATCGGGGGCCACTTCGGGATTGGCAGTCGGCCACTTCGAATGGCTGGCTTGCCTGATTCTTCTGATATTGGGTTGGGTTTTCGTTCCTTTCTATTTGCGCTCCAACGTATTTACCATGCCGGAATTTTTGGAGCGGCGCTTTAGCCGATCCTGTGCGGTATACCTGGCGAGCATATCCATCATTGCTTACGTGTTCACCAAAATTTCGGTGCATTTATATGCGGCAGCGATCGTGCTGGAGAGAGTGGTGGGCTGGCCCCCGCTCGAGGCCGCCGTCGTTCTGGTGATCGCGACTGGCATCTACACCGTTGCCGGCGGGTTGGCTGCAGTGATCTATACCGACCTGGTGCAGACGATCATCCTGATTATCGGAGCGGTCATCCTGACCTTCATCGGTTTGCACGATGTTGGAGGATTTGCAGGGCTACGTGCACACGTGCCGGCGAACTATTTTCATATGATCAAGCCGGCCAGCGATCCGGAGTTTCCCTGGACTGGCATCTTCTTCGGGGCGCCTATCCTCGGTATTTGGTATTGGTGCACCGATCAGGTCATCGTACAACGCGTCCTTTCTGCGAAAGATGAAGGGCATGCCAAAGCAGCCACGATCTTTGCCGGCTTCTTGAAGATTTTGCCGGTATTCATGCTGGTGCTGCCGGGCTTAATTGCCTTTGCGTTATATCGTGACATGTTCCAACTCGGGCCGAACGGCCAGGTACTGAACGGGGATATTGCTTATCCAACGCTGATCATCAATCTGCTGCCCACCGGCCTGGTGGGACTGATGATCGCGGCTTTGCTGGCGGCGCTCATGGGAGCGATGAGTTCGGTATTCAATTCGGCTTCGACGCTGGTCACCCTGGACTTTTATAAGAAGATCAAACCGGATGCCACCGAGAAACAACTGGTGCGCTTTGGCCGCGTGATGACCGGAGTTATGGTTTTACTCGGGCTGGCATGGGTCCCGTTTATTCATTTGATCAGCAGCCAGCTCTACATCTATTTGCAAAGCGTGCAGGCGTATATCAGCCCACCGATTGCATCTTGCTTCATCCTGGGAATTTTGTGGCCGCGGCTGAATGCGCAAGGAGCCATCAGTTCGCTGCTGACCGGTTTTGTGTTGGGTGCGGTACGCTTTGTGCTAGAGATCATGGACCGCGCTGCCGGCGGTCGCTTCGAGAATCCCTCGATCCGCTGGTTGATTGACATTAACTTCCTGCACTATGCGATTTTGATGTTTGTCATCTGCTCCCTGGTGCTGGTCGTGGTTTCCCTGATGACGCCGGCGCCGGACCGCAAGAAACTCGCCGGTCTAACCTTCGCAACCGTCGATGAAAAGATGGATTTGACACAGGTAGCGCGGCCCGTTGTGTACAAGCCGGCGGCGGAAACCGCGATGGAACATAGACTAAACGTCGTGTTCAGCCTGGCATTGCTTAGCACCGTGGTCGGACTTTGGATCTATTTCCGCTAGGCAGGTCGCAGTAGCGATGGCGCGTATCCGTAGCTTGCGACCCAACGTCACCCGCGATGAGGCCATCGACCAGTTTTCATCTGGTGGCCCGGTAGAACTGATTCGGCAGGTAGCGTTTGGGCCGGTGCGTTCTGTAGCCGATTTTTTTATTCCCTTCCGGCTTTTTCAAGTTGAAATCCTCAATAGCGGCAAGCGCGATCAACGCGTCCTCGGCCTGGATGCAGTCACTGGTTCCCTGGATCTCTATCAGTTCGAGCAATTGCCCGGCCCCGGCGAGGTCGTGGTTGTGGAGACCCGGAATTGTCCTCTGGGACTGTTGGATGACGCGCGAGCGATGGAGTTGGTCACCGCCAAAGTGCAGCGTGTACTTTTCACAACTGGTTTTTTCCGCATGCGGAATCTGGAGATTTCGGCGCAGCCGGTGCCGGGAGAGATTTGTGTCCCCTACTGGGTTGGGTTTCGCGGGCGGGGAACTCAGGCGCGGTTCGCGGTGATGGATGCGGTGCGGCGGCGAATCGAAGGAGCCAAAGTCCGCAACTTGCTGCAAACCTGGCTGACTTCCATCAGCAGACCCATTTAGATTCCGACATGCCGCAGTGTGTTTTCCTGAATCTGCTTTTCCTGGGTTCGCCCTGGTTCGCGAGTACTTTGGTAATTCGCGAGCGGTGACCGCGCCGGGCTATCCTACGCCTACCCTCTCCTAATACAAGGACCACACCTGTCGCGCGTGGAAAGCGACAAGTTCACGCGGGTACGAGGATTCGGAAGAAATGTCGAACAAAATCGGCCGTTTCGAAATCATCAATGAGATTGCGCGCTCCGAGATTGGGTGCACCTATAAGGCTTCGGACACCGAGACCGGGCACACTGTCGCGCTGAAAACAATGAATCTGCAGCTTCTGGGAGATCAAGCAGAAGCGCTGGTGCAGCGCATCGTGGAAGAAGCGGAAACCAGCAAGGCGCTCAGCAGCCAAAATATTGCCGTGCTTTATGGAGCGGGCGACATTGACGGTCAATTATGCGCCGCCATGGACTATGTGCAGGGCAACAGCATCGCCACCATGCTGGCGCGTAAAGAAGGATTTTCCATCTGGGACTTGCAAGATATTACCCGTCAGACCTGCCAGGCGCTGGATCATGCGCGGGTGCACAAAGTGGTGCACTACAGTCTGGAACCCGCCAAGATCATGGTGCAGTGGGACGGCACCGTCAAGATCCTGAGCTTTGGGATTTCCGGCATGGGCGCCTATGCAGTCCTGGCTACCGGCAAGTCGCCGGAAGTTTTGCATTACCTTTCACCGGAACAGTTGCGCGGAGATCCGATGGATGCGCGTTCGAATTTGTTTACGCTGGGCGCGATCCTCTACGAGATGGTGACTGAGCGCAAGGCATTTGATGCCGAAGATGCCGACCAGCTGCGACAGCAGATCCTGGAACATACGCCTGTAGCGCCGGATCAGATTAACCCCAAGATTCATCCGGCACTGAGTGAGATCATCATGAAGGCGCTGGCCAAGGCGCCGGAAGGGCGTTATGCATCCGGGCAAGAATTGCTGACTGATCTGGAAAGATGCAAGGAAAGTGCGACTAAGGCAGCAGCCGCGAAGAGACCGTCTCAGCCTCCCCAGGGTTTGAACGTTCCCCAGTCGCAAAAACCTGTATCAGGCGCGGCGGCCAAAACCCTCAGTCCGAAGGCTGCTCCGGGCACACCAAAAAAGGCAGTCGCGGCCGCAGCAGGCGCCGCCAATACAGCCGCTCCAGTCGCGCGGCAAGCACAGTCTCCACAGGCTACTGCCCGTGGGCGAGAAAGCACTTCCGCTGTGATTGCTCAGCCTGAGATGAAAACGGCGCCGGGTATTGCCGTTGATCCAATGATGGACGAAAGTCGAAGTGCGGGTACGCCGGGGCGGAGTTTCTCCGACATGGATGAGCTGCCGCCGCTAAAAGAGGTATACATCGCGCCACCACCTCCCGCTGAACCGGAAGACTTGGCAACAGAAACAGCAGCGTCCGAGCCCACGGTTTACGCGGCTACTACGCGCGAGAAGCCTCGAGTGCAGCCGCGACAGGTGGCGAAGCAAGCGGTTACCGAAATTAAGAAGACTCCACCGAAACTGTTCATGTACTCCATTGGGGCAGCGGTTTGCCTGATTCTGGCTGTGAGCGTAGGAATCGCGCTGCACGTTCGTTCTAAAGATGCGGATGAAGATGCCGACTCAGCGGTATCCGCAGCTTCCGCGTCCAGCGGAATCGCACGAGCGAAGCGAAGCTCAACTCCAGAGACTGCGGCTGAGACTCCTGGCGCTTCGCAGGATTCTTCCCCCGTGCAGGCAGTAGCACCTGAGAGGATTGAAGCTGAGTCTGCTGCGGTCACGGTGACACCACGGTACAATCGGCGTAAAGCCAAGCTGACGCCGCCGCCTCATTCCGCAATTATTCCGGGGCAAT
>DATHJP010000785.1:0-2030 GCA_035489695.1 Terriglobales bacterium | reverse complement strand
GGCCGCAATCAATTCCGGGTTCGTTCGACTGCCCGGGAGAGCCATCTGCTCGCTCACCGGCGGCATCGCGCTCCACGAATTGAAAACGTGTGTCACACCATGCCGGGAGAGGCAGCCAAAATACTCCTCGCGCAGCCAATGTTTGTTCCGCATCTCGATCGCGTACGGCCATCCCTTCGGCAATTTGCCGAGGAACGTGTCAAGGTCGGCAACGAAATCCCGGCCGTGCTCGTAATCGGTCGGATGGAAGCGCGAGAACTCGAACATCAGCACGCCCACCTTGTCGCGGATGTCTTCACACGGCTTGAGGAACGCAGTCGCGAACAAATCGGCGTTTAGAAAATTCTCGTTTGGCTTGCCCGCGCGCAATCCGAAGCGGTCGAGGTTCGGAAACTTCCTCGTCGTGATTTCGTCTGTGACTTTGAAGCCGAACCTGAAGTCGGACGGCACCTGATCGGCGAGTCCCTGAAGGTACTCGCGACGTGGAAAGGCATAATAGGCTGCATCCACGCAAACCGTCTTAAAGACTTCGGCATATTCAGTAAGGCAACCGCGCTCGAAGCGTGCCTTTGCAACCTTGCCGCGATACTCGTAGCGGGGAGGGGTGTAGAGCTGACCGAACCAGCCGTCGTATTTCCAAGACGACGTGCCAATGAACACACTCTTGGCGGCAACTTCCGCAGTCTTCACTTTCATCCGTTCGCGATCAAAGGCCATTCGCGGATGAGACTATCCCAGCTTGGAATCGAAGACGAGTCGTCTCCAGTACGCCGTGACCAGCACTCGCTTCGTCAGGCGACGGCGCCCTTTCGCCCTCGCTCCTCGCCTTTCTGCGCTCGCGCTCGTCACCGCTTGCTTGCATCGCATTCGCGAGCCGCTTCCGTTGTGAGCTTGGCTCCCGCGCTCCGCTATTTCCGCACTCCGTAATTCATTCCGTTGCGGAACCGCTTCGCTTTCTGTCGCCAACATCCCAAGCGAAGCGATGTTGATCAACATGCGTTGAACGACCAGCATGAAGTAACCGATTTCTTCAATACGGCAGGCCTCATGAGCCTACACGTCGGCTCCAGTTTCATCTCCTGATTCCAGGATTTCACGCACGCCACCTTTCTCGCCGCGACCATCGCGCGGATTGCTGCGCTCCACGGGCTGCCGGTCGGCCCCTTCTCCCTCTCGACCACGCCTGTTCCTCTTCACAAACCGCGCGATCGTCACGAGCTGCATCCATTGGATTTACCGCATGAGCAGCGGCTTCCGTCTGCCGCTTCGCCTCGCTCCACTTCGCTTTCTTCCTTCGCTTCGACACATGCTCCGCTGCGGAACCGCTGCGTTCTGCTCGGCGAATGGGCAGACCGAAGCGGTTTCCCAATCCGCACGAAATCGACGCCTCATTCGTCGAGGCAAGTTAGCTTACCTTCGAACACAGGGTTTTTGATGGCTGAAATCGCAAATTGCTTTAGCCGAAGCCCGGAAACCGACACAGACAACGCAAGACCAAAGCATTCAATCGCCGTGACCAACGCGCGGTTTGCTCCGTTCCACGGCCTGTGGGTCGGCCCCGTCTCCCTCTCGACCACGTCCGTTCCACTACCCAAACCGCGCGCTCGTCACGAGTGCCATTGGCAGAGTTGCCGCAAGAGCGGCAGCTTCCGTCTGCGGTTCGTCAGCGGCGTTGCGCTCCGGCTGCGTTCCGTTAGACTCTTTTCTCCGCCTCGGCTCCACGCCCCTGCCGACCGCAGACCGAAGCCGGAAGTCCAGAGCCGTGGACGAGATGAAGAATTCACCAATCCGTCATTGGCGAATCGCCGATTGTCCAATCAGTGATAGAAAAATTGGCACGCCATTCGGCTAATAGCAGTGACAGCGCGATGAAAGCGAGGCTGATTGTATGGCGGCGTCAGGCGCGTCAAGGATACTACGGTTCAGTGGCTTCCGTTCCTGCTTGACCCGCCCGCCGCCGCCGGGAGTTTTTGCCTCTAGGTTTTCATCGCTGGAATCTATCGCTGCGCTGCTTTGGAAATCTTGCGGTG
>DATHJP010000784.1:0-2088 GCA_035489695.1 Terriglobales bacterium | reverse complement strand
CCGTACCTGATAGGTGGTTGGTGCTTTGGTGGAATCGTTGCCTTCGAGATGGCCCAGCAACTTCACCGATTAGGGGAACGTGTCGATCTGTTGGCAATTTTTGATGATGACCGCCCGCCACAACTTGAAACGCCGCCAGATCCGGAAGCCAAGCCGGAGCCGGAGCCCAAGGCCGATCCCGCCGCCAAACTGGACGTGAGACTCAGCCGCAACTGGCACGACGTCAAATCGCTCCCGTTCAGCGAGCTGCCCTCGTACTTAATTCAAAGATTGCGGGGAGGCCTTCGCTGGAGAGGGAGAAAACTTCGGCACAACACGATTGCGCTGCTCTGCCGGCAGCTTTATCGTTATTATTCGGTTCTTCGGTGGCCCCCATTGCCTGAATTCCTCCGTGTCCGGTATTTTTTCCATAACAATTGGCGCGCGGAACGTGCTTACCAATACCGACCCTATCCGGGAAATATGCTGCTGGTTCGCGATCAGGGGCCATATCCCGATTCTCAATTTGGGTGGGAACGGTGGGTCGAGGGAACGATCGAGACTCACGAAGTCTTCGTGAGAGTGAAGGACCATCGAGCCCTTCTGAGAGAACCCGCAGCACGCCAGGTGGCGGAAACAATCGAGGAATATCTTCTCCAGCATTCGCGAAACTCGAATGCGTCACTCAAGGACAGGACCGCGGAAATTCCAGTCGCCTGACTGATAGCCTCTCTACGGGACCTCCGGCTGCTGAATTGCTCACTCCTTTAGCTTGCGAACCGAACACCACCGAGCTGGGCCACCGAGGAACTTGAGGAGACGCCGCGAATGGCAAATAACTATGAGTCGAGCTATCCACCTATCAGGAGTGCGGTTCTGTTTGTGTTTTTGCTGATGTCACTTGCGCTGTTGTTGCTTTCTTGCGGCGGCGCCTCTTCCGGGAACTCTTCTGGCAGTTGCGATTTCAAAACCGGGGGAAATTGCTCCATAAGCGTAAACGGCGTAATCCGCTCCTATGTCCTGCACATTCCTCCCGGCTTTCAGGCCAATTCCAGTGCGCTGGTGATCGCTTTGCACGGATCGCAACAGAGTGGATCGCAAATGGAGACTATCAGCGAGTTGAGCAGCAAGGCGGATCAAGTTGGCTTTGCCGTGGCTTACCCCGACGCACTGAAGAGTAATGAGGGCCATACACTGTGGTCGGTTTTTTACAATGATTTTGCGTTCAGTGGGACTCCGCCGGATGATGTTGCTTTCCTTCGTCAGCTCATCACCACACTGCAGGCCAACATTCATCCTGATCCTAAGAAAATCTACGTCTGCGGGTTCTCCATCGGAGGCTATATGGCCCATCGCGCTGGAGCTCAACTGTCGGACTTGGTGGCAGCCATCGGCGTGGTGGAGGGGACACTTTACTCGATTGCGACCACGGACAGCCGTAGCGTCCCGGCCTCGGTTGCGCCAGTTTCCGTGCTTATCTTCCACGGAGATCAGGATTCTGGAATTCCTTATTGCGGCAGCAGCACGTCCAGCGTGAACCAGTCTTCGCAAGAGCAGACATTTAATTACTGGACCAGTGCACTGGCCGACAATTGCTCGACCCTCGATACCACAGCCCCGTTGTGTGACAGTCAGGGAAAGATCACTTCCGTTATGGAAAAAGATGCCACCAACTGTCGCTCCAACGCTGAAGTAAAATTTTATAAATTGGTCGGCGGAGTTCATGCCTGGTACAACACGCGGATGGACATCCCCCGTCAAGTTCCGTACAATCCGAAATTCCGCAACAGCACTGGCACCTCCACCGACGATGTTCTGTGGAATTTCTTCGCTGCGCACCCCAAATCTTGAACTTTTATTCGGGCGCACAAGCATGATTGGCAAGAAAAAACAATAAGCATGAAGGTGTAATTAGTTCCGGATGTCCCTCATATGAATGGAATTTTCTCCTAAGGTGTTTACCTTAGAGAAGGGCGATTGAAGAGCGAGCCTGGCGTTCATTATGCAAGACCTCTGCCAACAGGTCGGCAGACGTGGCACCAAATCTAAAAAAGTCGGCCGGGAACCTGGTCCCCGCAACGGCGAGCTTAGCTTCCGTATGAGGCGCAT
>DATHJP010000783.1:0-3612 GCA_035489695.1 Terriglobales bacterium | reverse complement strand
CTCGAAGCAGAAATTCACCGCCTGGAAGCTGGAATCGCCGATTGCGAAGCCGCCCTGCAAACTTTCGTCAGTGCCGAGGAAACCGAGCGTCGCGGCCGTGAACTGCGGCAGCACCGCACCGAATTACAGCAATATCTCACCGAATGGGAGCGCCTGAGCGAGGCTCTTGGCGGAACCCCGGTCGCCCAAGATACCACCCAATAAAGATTCTCTCGGCGTCCTCAGCGTCCTCGGCGGTAAACGCCTTTTTGCTCTCGACAGCCGTACACGTTCTTCCGTAACCTGCTCTATTACTTGCTGCCATGCGATATTGAGTTTGGCCACTGGCCGAAAGTTATCCGAGACCCGCCGCTTGCGGTAGCGCCTCAAGTGCACGCCGCGCGGAGCCAAGGAAAGGCGAACCGATGTTGCAGTCATCAGAAAACAACTCTCAGAAGTCTCAATTTTCCTCGAACCCAAATTCCTTCAACCCGGTCAAGACGGTCAGCCCGCCCATGGAGCAGGCCACGATCGGCCGCTCGCTCGTAATCAAGGGCGAGGTCACTGGATCGGAAGCACTCTATATCGATGGCAAGATCGAAGGCACTATCAATCTTGCCGACAACCGCGTCACCGTCGGACGCAACGGCATCGTAGCCGCCAATATCAGCGCCCGCGAAGTTGTAATCATGGGCAAGGTGACGGGCAACATCCAATGCGTCGATCGCTTGGATATCCGCAGCGAGGGTTCGCTGACCGGAGATATCGTTACCCAGCGCATCAGCATTGAGGACGGAGCCTTCTTGAAGGGAAGCGTTCAGGTCCGCGCCTCCGAGCATAAACACGACAAGGCGCAACAACAGCAATCCAAGGCACTGTCCACAGAATCCGGTAAGCCTTCTATCGAGCAGCCCAAGGCTGCATCGGCAGTGGCCGGCCGCTAAAGTTTCCAACCGTTAGCAAAGGGGCACGTCTTCCCGCGTGCCCTACTTCTTTTTGTTTTGATCAGTTTTCAAATCCAGCGACGCCGAATTCATGCAGTAGCGCAATCCGGTTGGAGCTGGGCCGTCTTCAAAAACGTGCCCCAGGTGCGCGTTGCATTTGGAACAGCGCACTTCGGTTCGAACCATGCCATGGCTGGCATCGGTATGGGCTAACACTGCGCTCTCATCCACCGGCCGCCAAAAACTGGGCCAGCCTGTGCCCGAATCAAACTTCGCGTCCGAGCTGAACAACGGTTCGCCGCAACACACGCAGTTATAGGTTCCCGCATCTTTCGTCTTCCAGTATTTCCCGGTAAACGCCGGCTCGGTTCCCGCCCTGCGAGTAACGTAATATTGCTCCGGCGATAATTGCTTCTGCCATTCTTCCTCGGTCTTTTTCACCTTTTCAGCCATTCCCTCTCCGTACTTGTTCATAATTATTAGATCGGTTCCGCCGTCAAAGGATTCCGATAACCGATCGACATTCATTCGGATCGCCACAGTATTTGAAACTTGGAAATGGGAAATTGGAGATTTCTTTTCCCGCTATTTCTTCAGCGTCAAATCCCCCGCGCCAACATGCGCGTGAAGCCGATACTTGCCATTGCGATGCTGGTCGAATGAACGGAACAATCCTCCTTTGGATACCCCGAACGGGTCTGCGTCCAGATCACCCGCATTGACCGACGCATCTACTCGAGCGTAGTCCTCCGCGTTCCCCACTCCGAGAGTCATATCGCCGGCATGGAGTTCCACATCCTTATCCCCGATCAGCCCATCGACTTCCAGATCTCCCGCTGGCATTCGCAAGTAGAGTCCTGACTTTTTGGGAACCTGTATCTCAATCCTGAATCCATTATGCGGACCGCCGCTGACGTGCAACTCGCCATTACTTCCAACCGCTTTGAGTGTAACTTTCACATCGCTCAGCTGACCGGCATTCTTACCTGAGTAGTTGACCCGGATCTTGTTTTCGTCGCTACCGATGACTCGCAGTTCGCCGGAGCGAATGTGCATCCTTAGCTGCCCGCCGGAGGGGAAATCAGCTTCGAAACTCTCTTTGCCAGTTTCTTGAACTATGATCGGCTTCCCCGCCGTTTGATCCGCCACAGCCATGGAAAGAAGCAGGAATAGCAGGTAGAGAACCAGAAGATTCCGTTTCATAGACACACCTCACGCAGCGCTATCCAGAGATACGATAATCCGCCGCGAAAGTTCCGCGAATTTCGTAGCGCCGGCGTCCCCGCCGGCAACCCAGACAGCGCCCGGCCATTCTGCGGACTTCTGTTCCGACAGGTCAATGAACCGCGAGTCCCTCATCTCAACGCCGCCTGCAATCCATCAATCAACTTCTGCACATTCTTTTTGCCCAACGGCTCCAACAATCCCCCCGCGACCGACATAAGTCGTCCAAAAATCTGCGCCTCGCCTTGCCAGACCACTTTGGTCCCACCGTCCACAGGTGAAAGATCGAATCCCGCAATAAATGAAACATTGCCGCCGGCCACGCTTCCCTGTCCCTTATACTGCGCCCGTTTCGGCCGCTCCGCTTGAATCAGGTCCATCTTCACTTCCGCCACACCTTTGATGTATGAGATCCCAACGTTCACCTTCACCGTGAAATGAGTCGCGTCCTGCACCGTCATCCCCTGAAAATCAGGCAGCAGCGGTCCGAACTTCTTGGGATCGGTAAGAAAGTCATAAACCTCTTCCGGCGGACGCTTAACCTCGAATTCGCCATTAAACTTGATTGCCATGTGTCAGCCTTTCGTTCTGAAGTGACTAGTGACCAAGGGCGAGTCGCCAAAGCGAACGACCGGACTAGCCACTAACCACTAGTCACTAGCCACTGTTTTTTTTCGCTCCAATGCTCCGGTAATTTCCCCGGTAGAACAACAAGGGATCCCCTTCGCGCACCACCACATCTTCCACTTCTGCAATAAAGATCGTGTGATCACCCGCATCCTGCGCGGTGTGTAACCGGCACTCCAGATAAGCAAGCGCACCGTGGAGCACGGGCGTCCCGTGCGCGGTGCGCTCAAAGCGTGCCCCGGCTTCTTGCTCGGCGCGCTGGTGAGTCTCGCCGGGACGTGCATAATATTCCGAAATGTGACGCTGATTCTCCGCCAGCACATTCACTCCGAAGCGCTTCTTGGCGTGAAGGTGGGTATGAGTTCGCGCCTTGTGATCGACGCAAACCAGCACCAGCTGTGGATCGAGTGACACCGACGTGAAAGCATTAGCTGTCATGCCGTGTACGTCGCCTTCGTAGTCCACGGTGATCACCGTAACTCCGGTGGCAAAGCACCCCATCGCTTTACGAAATTCTGCCTGAGTGGCACTCATTGGAAGCGGAAGCCCGGGGCCATCTTAATGATTTGTGCGCAGCAGGTTCCTGGCCGGCCCCTGGGACTTCAGAGTTTTACCACGTAAGGCATGATGTGAACTATCGCCATCGGATTCGACTCGCGTAAAACCTGCGCAACAAGAATGTCATAGCCGCTCTAATGTATTATTCCGGTGTTCAGTATTTGTGCAGACGAGTGTGTTACTGGGCAGACTTTATTTCAGCTCGGATCAACTATTTGTATCTATTTTGAATGTAGGCAGGTTATCTTTTGACGGTAGCGGCGACAACTTGGATGCAACA
>DATHJP010000782.1:0-4109 GCA_035489695.1 Terriglobales bacterium | reverse complement strand
CTCGGGCGCCATGTCGCGCTGAAATTTCTGCCTGGTGAGTTGGAAAAAGATCCTGCGGCTTTGGAACGCTTTCAGCGTGAGGCGCGAGCTGCTTCCGCTCTGAACCATCCCAACATCTGCACTATTTATGAGATCGCACAGGTGGATGGGCGGCACTTTATTGCCATGGAATTGTTGGAAGGCCGGACGCTCAAGCAATGCATCGGCAAACAAGCGCTGGAGCTCGATCTGCTGCTTAACCTGGGGATACAGATTGCCGATGCTCTGGAAGCGGCTCATGCCAAGGGCATCATTCACCGCGATATCAAGCCGGCAAATATTTTTGTCACCACACGGAATCAGGCTAAAGTGCTCGATTTCGGATTGGCGAAACATGCACTGAGACCACAAGAGCTCCTGAGTGGACAGAGGCTGGATTCAGCAGTAACGATGGATGAGGATCATCTGACCAGTCCGGGATCAACCGTGGGCACCATCGCCTACATGTCTCCGGAGCAGGCGCGGGGAAAAGATCTGGACGCGCGTACGGATTTGTTTTCTTTTGGCGCGGTGCTTTACGAAATGGCTACGGGAGCGCTGCCCTTTCGCGGAGATACGTCAGCCGTCATCTTTGAAGCCATCCTGAACCGCCCGCCGGTCCCGCCGGTGCGGTTGAATCCCGACGTGCCGCCGCAACTGGAAGAGATCATCCACAAGCTACTGGAAAAAGATCGCGACTTGCGTTGCCAGAGTGCGGCGGAAGTGCGGGCTGACCTGAAGCGTCTGAAACGGGATACGGAGTCCGGCGTGATGGCTGCGGTGACCAGCTCTTCCGATAGGAGAGTTGAAGCACCACGTCTGCATAAGTCAGGCATGCCGCGGAAGAAGTCGGCAAAGCTGTGGAACTTTGTAATCGCGGCCATCGTGCTGTTCTCGGTAGTCGGCTTGGCCTTGACGTTTTTCGTGCGCCGCAGCCGGGCCATGATGTCAGACAAGGACGCTATTCTGGTCACCGATTTCGTGAATACCACGGCTGATCCAATGTTTGACGGTACGCTGAAAAAAGCGGTCGCGGTGGATCTTGAACAATCTCCATATTTGAATATTTTTCCTGAGCAGAAAGTGCGTCAGACGCTGCAATTCATGGGAA
Organism: Terriglobales bacterium; assembly: GCA_035489695.1. GTDB lineage: Bacteria > Acidobacteriota > Terriglobia > Terriglobales > Acidobacteriaceae > 40CM-3-55-5. Next base: position 2,980 of record DATHJP010000782.1, on the reverse strand, counting down.
GACCGCCTGACCAGCGCATCACCAGTGATGTAGGACGGGAAATCTCTCTGCGCAATGGCGTCAAAGCAATGCTGAATGGCTCGATCGCGAGTCTGGGCAGCCAATACGTGGTCACACTGGAGGCGGTAAACGCTTCGACCGGAGAGTCGTTGGCGCGGGAAGAGGTTCAGGCGGCAAAAAAAGAGGAAGTACTGAATTCGTTGCACGACGCGGGCTCCAAATTGCGGCGCAAGCTGGGAGAGTCACTGACGTCCGTCCAGAAATTCGACAAACCCTTATCGGAAGCGACCACTCCATCGCTCGAGGCGCTCAAAGCGCTCAGCTTGGGAGATGTCAAACACCAGATGGGCGACGAGTTCGGCGCGCTACCGCTGTATCAGCGGGCGGTGGAATTGGATCCCAATTTTGCCATGGCCTATGCCCGCATCGGCACGATTTACGGCAATCTCGGCCAGTCCGAATTGTCGGAGCAGAACCGCAAAAAGGCCTTCGAGCTGCGCGACCGCGCCAGTGAACACGAGAAGTTGTATATCACTTCGCACTACTACGCCGACTCTGGACAATTGGATAAAGGCATCGCGGCGCTGGAACTCTACAAGCAGACTTACCCTCGAGACATGGTTCCATATAACAACCTGTCCAATATCTACAACCAGCTGGGTCAGTATGAAAATGCCTTGGACAATGCGCGGCAAGCGGTTCAGCTCGATCCCCAGACTGCGACCGGCTATTCAAATCTGTCGCAGGCTTATGTGGGGCTTAACCGTCTGGATGAGGCCAAGGCGACGTTGAACCAGGCGGTGCAACGAAAACTCGGTTCATCCTTCCTTCACCTACAGTTAGCAGGGATTGCCCTGACACAGAACGACATGACAACGGTAGAGCGGGAGGTGGAGCTGGCGAAAGTTGGTCCGGAAGGGGACATGAATGTGTTTGGCGGCAGAAGCGGGATGGCGGCGTACCGCGGGCAGATACGCCAGTCCAGAGAATTCGGTCAAAAGTCGAGAGACGCGGCGGAGCGCCTGAACCTTAAGGAGGGGGCTGCGAACGAGTACACGCAAGAGGCGTTCATGGAGGCGATTGTCCTGAACAAGTCGCGTGCATTGGAAGATGTTGCGCAGGGTTTGAAACTGTCCAATTCGCCGAATGTTGTCCTTAACTCGGCGATCACGCTGGCTATCGCTGGGGAAGACAAGAGGGCGGCGAAACTGGCGGATGATGTTGCCCGGCAGCGTCCATACGATACCTTGGTGCAGTTCGCCTCGGTTCCGCTGGTGAAAGCGCAAATCGAAATCAATAATGGCAATCCCGCCAAAGCCATTGATTTGCTGGATGGCGCCATGATCTACGCCCGAGTGAATACGGCGGTGCTATATGTGCGCGGGAATGCTTATCTGAAAGCAGGGCAGGGCGGGGAGGCAGTGCAGGCTTTCCAGCGAATGCTGGAGCTGCGGAATGTTTTTCCGATAGATCCGCTGATTCCGCTGGCCAACTTGGGTCTTGGGCGGGCTTACGCTTTACAGAAAGATACGGCACATAGCCGGATTGCTTATCAGGATTTTTTGGCACAGTGGAAAGATGCTGATGCGGATGTTCGGTTATTGCAGCAGGCGAAGGCGGAGTATGGGAAAGTGCAGTAAGGCGGTTTCAGGTTTCCAGTTTCTAGTTTCCGGTCTTCGTTCCTTCAAGAGCTTTAATATCAGTTCTCGGATACCCGTTCTCAGTTCTCAGAGGGGCAGTTTGAAATCTGACTTCTAGAATCTTCCGCTTTACCCACACTTCCCAGTCCCATGACATGCACGGTTGTTGGAAGCGCAGTTCCCGGGCTCGGCTAACTCGCCGTCGGGGCCGATACAGGTTTGAGTGTGGAGACACCAGAAGAGGCCGTCGTTCGAGCGTGGCACAGTGGGATCAGGCTCGGAGAGTACGAATTGTCCTTTCCAGCGCAGGGCCGGGCAAAGATTTGGAAGACTGGTGTTGAAGCGATCGCGGATCATGCGGCACCTCCTGCGGCTTTTAGGATGGCGCGTCTTATGGCAACGCGCGCGAGCTGGACTTTATAAGCGTTGTGAGTGAGCGGCCTGGCGTTCTGCAGGGCGGCGTCTGCGGCAGACTTGGCCACCGCTTCTGAAATAGTTTTTCCTGTCAGTGCTTGTTCGGCTTCGGGCGATCGCCAGGGAATGGGAGCTACCGATCCCAGGATCACTCGAGCGGACTGCACATTTGAGCCATTCATCTTGAGGCCGACTGCAGTAACCGCCAACGGCCAATCGAAGGCTTCCTTCTGACGGATTTCGTAGTGGGCGGCTTTCAGCGTGCCGGCGTGTGGGATCACGACTTCGGTTACGATTTCATTCGGTCGCAGGTCGTGTTCGCGATCGTTCTCGGAGCTAGGAGCCACAAAGAACTTTTCCAGCGGCAGCTCGCGCCGCCCGTTTGGTCCCACCAGGCGGACGGTTGCGCCATAGGCAATCAGAGCCGGCACGATTGTGGATGGGCTGATGAACTTCGCAGGACCATCGTTGCCGAGTATGGCGTGGTAACGATTGTCGCCTTCCGCAACCAGATCCTTTCCAGATTCGTTTTTGGGGAGCAGACCGAATCCGTTGCGAAAGTACCAGCAGCGTGGACGCTGGCACAGGTTGCCGCCGAGCGTTGCCATGTTGCGTATCTGCGGACTGGCGGCTTCATTCGCGGCTTCGGCCAGCGCGGGATAATTCTTCACCACGTTGGCGTTGTCCGCCAGGTCACCAAGAGTTGTGAGCGCGCCTATGCGAAGGCCCTGGGCGTTGGCAGTGATTCCACGAAGGTCGCTGATTTCTTTGATATTCACCAGGCGCTTGGGCTGGACGACATCATCTTTCATCAGCGCCAGCAGATCGGTGCCACCGGCGAGGACCTCGGACTGTCCCCAGGCCGGGGCTAACAATCCGACGGCCTGGTCTCTGGTGGTGGGACTTGCATATTCGAAAGCCCGCAT
>DATHJP010000781.1:0-10903 GCA_035489695.1 Terriglobales bacterium | reverse complement strand
ATTTCAGAAGCGCGGAAGGTCTGACGCGTAATCTTTTCCAGCAATGCGCCCTTCTGCGGATCTCCTTGTAATTGTTTTGCAAGCATCTGCGCGTACGACGAAATGACGGCAAGGGGCGTATTGACTTCGTGAGCAACTCCGGCCGCGAGTAGCCCGATGGACGATAGTTTGTCAGCTTGCGAGAGCTGTGACTCCAGCTCCATTCGTTCCGTGATGTCATCCATGATGATCAGCCGTCCGATCACGTTGAACTTCTTAGTGACCAGCGGCGCGATCGCCACGTTCAGAATTCGGCTTTCTCCGGTGGGCGTGCTTAGGCGAAACTTGTACAGATTGTGGATCCCCGGATTCTGCCGCACTCGGTAAAACTCTTCCACGAATGCAGCCGGAAAAACCTCGCTCAGTGGACGCGTGAGCGCCTGCCAGCGAGGCAGTGCGTACATCACTTCCATCTGCGAGTTCCAGGATTCAATACGGTCGGCCAGATCTACCGCCATTACCCCCACGTTGATGGACTCCACGATGTTTTCGTTGAAATCCTTTAGCCGTTCATACTCCGCCACCTTCTGCTCCAACGATGCATACAGGCGCGCATTCTGAATGGCAATGCCGATGTAACCTGCCAGAGTTTCAGACAACTCGACGTCTTCACTGGTGAGGAAATCACCGTCCACCGTCTTGCCCAAACCGAGGAAAGCGATGGTCCGTTGCTGGGCCCGACAGGGGATGTAGTAGTTGAGATCCAATCTCGCGATGGTTTCCTGTGCCACTGGAGCTTCGCGAGGCACCATGTGTGTGTTGTCGAAGAACAAGTGACCGCCGGCTTCCATTTCTGGCCGCGGCGAGCTGAGAAACGCCAGATCCATGCCGCTGGTCTGAGTCATGCCGAAAGACTTCGCCAGCAAGAACCGGTTCGATGTTTCTCCGGTAGACATGAAAATTGCCATGCGGTCCACCAGCAGCGTCCGGGACAAGCGGTCCACCACCGAACTGAGCATCTTGTCCAAATCGGTTTCGGCGCTGAGTTCGCGTCCAAACTCGATCAGCGTTTTGCGGTAGTCGTAACGCGTGCGATAGAAGAACTGATCGACGCGCTCTTGTATCCATTTGCGTAGCGGATCGAACAACAGTGCCGTGACTACGATGGCGATGATCAGTCCGGCGGGTCCGGAGCTGGGCAAGCGCGTGTGCACCAGATCTGCGACCCCAGCGACGACAGCAAAATAAGCGCCTGCAATGGCAGCCGCGGCGAGCGTGTACACCATGCCCCGTTTGAAGATGAGATCAACATCCATCAACCGATAGCGGAAAATGGCATAGCCAAAAGTCAGAGGCAGCAGACCGAGCGACAACACAGAAACCTTCATCGCCGTTGTCGGCAACGCCCCGGACAGATACGGGATGACGTAGAAAAGGGTGAATGGTGTGATGGCAAGAATCGTCCCGCGAGTCACCCACTTCAACTGCTGCCTGAGAATTGGTGTGCTGGCACGCCGATAGCTGTACCAAAGAACTCCGGCCGCGGCGACAAAGAATAGCGCGAGGTAGCCCATCTGGAGCCGGTCAAGGTTCCAACGTAACCTTTCGCTCGCCTTGAGGAATTGGAATGCAAAGACATGAACTCCGAGCAGAAACGCCGCCGGCATGTAGATGAGCGGTAACACCCAGCGGTTTTTTCGGATCAATCCGCGTTCTTCCGGAAAGGTCAGCACGAAATGCAGGAACAAAGCTGGCTGTAGAAGCCATGCGACCACGTTGCCCCAATAGATCGTCCAGTCAAACGAATTGAATTTTCCGGTGTACTTGAACGCGTAGAAAACGAATGAGACCAGACAGAAGATGTAAAAATGCGTGGAACCAGGCGCGGTCCAGCGCCGCAGCAGTACGTACACTCCAATGCCCAGATAAATCAGCGCGATCAACCGCAACCACTGGTTCAGCGAGCGTTCCACCGGAACCAGGAGGACCCGGATCTCTAGCGGGACCGATAGCCGCTCCAGCGAATACGTGGCATTCAACCAGGCGCCGGTTCGGTACAGTTGATGAACCAGCGCCGCTGTGCTGTTCACCTCATGTTGATTTACCGCCAGTAGGATGTCGCCATTCCTGATGCCGGCCTTATCCGCGGGGCCGTCGGCTTCTACACGGTCGGCGGTCAGCTTCCCGTTGCGCTCAATCCACCAGACGCCGTCGTAGGGAATCTGGAATTCACTCTCTTTTTGAAAATTAATCCAGGCGAGCGTCGCAGCTGCAGCGGTAACTAGTGCCAGCAGAATGGCGGTGAATCGAATTTGAAAGTCCCGGTTCATGGGCCGCGGCAACGACGAAGGCCGGGGGACTAACTTCCCCCAACCTAAGTTCTGCACGTTCGGGGCCACGTCTGGGCACATGAGGAACCTTCTAAGTAGCTTCAAGGCAACCACTTCGCTAATTATAGGAAATTCCACACCAGAAGGCTATGCTTTTTGGAATGATTCCTGTGAGATTTTGTAAGCGATTGTATCTCCTGATCTTACCGCCCTTGCGCGGGTCGAAACTAGCAACGTGGTTGGCGACAAGCCACATATGGAAATCTGAGCAGCATCCCTGTTCTGTCATCGTTCTGTCATCCGGGCGGCCTTTTGTTCTGTCCTCCTGAGCGTGGCTTTTTCGCGAAGGATCCTACGAAGCCCGGAAATAGGCAAGGCTGCTGACAGGATCGAAGTTCGGCACCATATCTGTAATCCTGAGCGGATTGGCAGCAAAGAATCGGGTTATGCCTCGACCGAAGCCCGAAACTGTCTTTGCAGTTAGAATCTTCCTCATGAACGACAGCACTGGGATTCTCGAACGCGAGCGCCGCTTTCTGTTGCAGACTTATAACCGCTACCCAGTCGTGCTGGCGCGTGGAAAAGGTGTCTTTCTCTACGATCTCGAAGGCCGCCGCTATCTGGATTTTGTCGCGGGCTTAGGAGTTAACGCATTGGGACATGCCCATCCCCGAATTGTAAAGATCATTCGCGAGCAGGCTGCCCGGGCTATCCATCTCTCGAATCTCTATTACAACGAATATCAGGGCCTACTGGCGGAGAAGCTTTGCGGGCTCTCGGGTTTGCAGCGAGCGTTTTTTTCCAACAGCGGCACGGAAGCGATTGAAGGCTCCATCAAGCTGGCCCGGTTAGCGGGACATCGGACTGGTGGCGAGAGCAAGAGCCAACTAGTGGCGTTGCAAGGCTCCTATCACGGACGAACTTTCGGCGCTATGTCTCTGACCGGGCAGGACAAATACCGCAAAGGCTTCGAGCCGCTGCTGGAGGATGTGAAATTTGTTCCCCAAAACGACATTCAAGCATTGCGTGCGGCAGTGGACCAAAATACCTGTGCCATCGTGCTCGAGCCTATTTTCGGAGAAGGCGGAGTATATGAATGCTCGGTGAATTTCTTGCAGGACTGCCGGGCAGTCGCCGACCGTCATCATGCCGCGCTGATTTTTGACGAGATTCAGTGCGGACTGGGCCGCACCGGAAACATTTTTGCCTTCCAGACCTTCGGCGTGACGCCCGATATCGTGGCCATCGCCAAACCAATCGCCGCCGGACTTCCCCTGGGAGCATTTCTGGCCAGGGAAGAGTTCGCATCGGCGATCTCTCCAGGCCAACACGGGACAACCTTCGGAGGCGGGCCGCTGGCCTGCCGCGTGGCTTTGGAATATCTGGCTATCCTGGAAGAGGAAAAGCTCCTCGAGAATGTTGTACGTGTCGGGAAGTACCTTCAGGAACAGTTGAAGCTTGTCGTGGACCGATGCGGCGCCGCACAGGAAGTTCGGGGCAGAGGATTGATTCAAGGCCTCCAGTTGGATGTTCCGGCCCGCCCGCTCGTGGAACAGGCGCTCGCCGAGGGAGTTTTATTCAACAGCACACAAGATTCCGTGTTGCGATTTCTGCCTCCCTTTTTGCTCCAGGAGAAGCACGTGGACAAAGGTATGCGGGTGTTGAAGAAGTTGCTGGGCAAGAAGCGGCGGAAATCAAGTGGGAGTCTGGCAACTTCGAAGAATGAAACAGCGCAAAAATAGACCGCAGTGAAAGGCACATTGGGCCTGCAAACTAACCTGGAATCCATCCATTCAGTCGAAGAACAGTGGGTGAGTCTGGACGGAGTGCGTGTGCGATATCTGCGCAGCGGCTCAGGGCCGCCCCTGCTGCTACTCCATGGATTGTTGGGGTATTCATTTTCCTGGCGATTTGCCATGCCCGTGCTGGCACAGCAAGCCACAGTCTATGCCGTTGACATGCCGGGAGCGGGATTTTCGCAGCGACGTCCTGGTCTCGATTGTTGCCTACATGCAAGCGCCGAGCGTTTGTTGCGGTTTCTCGAAGCCGTGGAAGTGGAATCGTGCGATCTGCTGGGAACCTCGCAAGGCGGCGCAGTAGCAATGATGGCTGCTGCTATCGCGCCACAACGGGTGCGCCGCTTGATTCTGGTCGCTCCCGTAAACCCATGGTCGCAGCACGGAAAGCGGCTCGCTCCTTTTCTGAGCAGCGCACTAGTTTCGGCATTGATTTTTCGACTGGCGCCGTTCATGGAAGTAGCACATGATTTGGCACTGCGCCGTCTTTATGGCGACCGCAAGCGCATTCGTCCGGGCACGCTTGAAGGCTACTCTGCGCCTTTGCGAATTCCCGGCGCCTTTGGATACGGTCTAAGCGTGACCCGTTCGTGGAACGGCGATCTTCGGGAATTGGAATCTGCTCTGCCTCGCATTTCCCACATCCCAACTCTGCTTCTTTGGGGGAGCAAGGATCTCGCGGTAGATCCCGCGTCGGCAGCGTTGTTGTGTCGCCAATTCAAAGATTGCCGGATTGAAATTTTTGATGGCGTTGGGCATTTGCCCTACGAAGAAGTCCCGGAGGAATTCAATCGAGTGGTGGCGGAATTTCTTAAGCAACCTTCTTAGCCGGTTGTGATGGCGGACTTCGAACAATTCTAGTCTTGAAGGTCTGAAAGAGAATCTTAAGAACCCAATATGGGACAGCATTTTCTTGATCTGCTTCGCAACTATCTTGCCCACTACGGTTACGGGGCGGTTGCGGTCGCGCTGTTGCTGGAAAACGCCGGCCTTCCCGTTCCGGGCGAGACCATGCTGTTGTTAGCAAGTTTTTTGGCCTTTTCTGAGCATCGTCTCCGCTTGCCCTACATCATCCTGGTCGGAGTCTTTGCCGCGACCATCGGGGATAACCTCGGTTTCCTTCTCGGACATTACGGTGGCGAACCGCTGTTGGAGCGGTACCGACAGGTTCCTCGGGTATACCGCACCATCACGCGGGCAGAAAGCTTGATTCAGCGCTACGGCTCCTTCGCGATTTTTATTGCGCGATTCATTGCGGGAATGCGCATCATCGCCGGACCCTTGGCTGGTGTGCTCCACATGCCCTGGAGGAAGTTCGCGGTTTTCAATTTCCTGGGCGCAGCGGTCTGGGTGACGGTTATTTCCAGTGTCGGATATTTTTTCGGACGGCACTGGGACGAACTCGCGCGGATCATGAAGGGTTTCAATCTCGCAGTGTTGTTGGCGGCAATTCTGCTCGCGGTGTTGTTCTGGTGGCGACAACGGCGAAAGGGTGCTGGGCGCCAACCGGACTAGCGCCGACAGAGACATGAATGCTCAAGTCAAACGCGTTGCTATTCTGATCCTCGGCTGGTGCTTCATCCTGCTGGGCGTTGTCGGTTTGTTCTTGCCGATATTGCAGGGTGTACTGTTCCTTCTCATAGGCCTGATCATCCTTTCTTCGGAATATGTCTGGGCTCATCATCTTCTCGCTAAGCTTCGTCAACGCTTCCCGAAGATTAGCGGCACCGCGGAGGAAGCTACTAAGAGAGCTGCCGGGTGGTTGCGGCACCTTTCCCGCCAACGCGAGGGCGATTGAAGCCCAGCCATACCGGTGCTAACCTCGAAGTCAGCGAACCGGCCAATGTCCTATCCCATGACTCTTCAGGCCCCAAGTCTTATTTCGAAACGCCAGCGGCTCTCCCGCCTTTTGCATCAAGGAATTTCAGAAGTGTGGGTACGGTTCCTACTCGCAATCGCCGGCCTGATTCTGGCTTTCGCGGCCGCACTTTTTTCCAGCGTGGCACGTGAGTCCGGAAATCTTTGGGCGACGCTCATCCTGGCGTCGGCAGCATTGCTGTTGGCAACGATCGTAGGATTGACGACCGTCCCTTACCTGGCACGACGGATTGGCGCAGTTCATATTCGAGACGCATTCGATTACGACGTGACCCGCGTGGGCATCATTTACGTGGTAACCGTTTTGCTGATCGGAATTGCGGCCCTGAACACCGGCAACAACCTCTTGTACATCCTGGTGGCCGTCATGCTGGCCGCAATTGTTGTGTCCGGGTTTGCCTCGGCCATGGTGTTGCGCAATCTGGAGCTGGATATCCGGCTGCCAGAACATGTTTTCGCGCGCCGTTCGATGTCAGCGAGAATTCTTTTGCGCAATCCACGAAAGTGGCTGCCCTCGTTTTCTGTAAATGTCGTTTCTCTCGCGAAGGCCAAGCCCGCCCGGCACTGGCGTTGGCTGCCTTCGACCTTTGCGGTTCCGCGAGGCCGTCCGCCAGAGAAGCAGTGGATCCGACTTCCCGATCGTCAATTGCGTCGTCTAGCCGAAAAGGCGGCGCTTCCCAACATCTTCGATGGCTCTGCTTACTTTCCTTATCTCCCGGCTCGCGCATCGCTCATGTCGGAGCTCGAACTCAAGTTTGCGCGCCGTGGACGCTATGAGCAGGAAAGTTTTGGCCTGGCCACGCGTTTTCCTTTTGCTTTCCTGACCAAGACGCGCCGGGTGCCACTGGCCCGGGAAGTGATTGTCTATCCTTCCGTGGAACCCACCGACCAATTCTTTGAAGTGCTTCCCCTCATCACAGGAGAGTTTGCATCCTTCATGCGAGGGCGTGGCCACGATCTATATCGCATTCGGGAATACATGCCCGAAGACTCAGCCCGCCACGTGGATTGGAAGGCTTCCGCTAAATCCGGGTCGCTCAAAGTGCGCGAGTTCAGTCGGGAAGACGAGCGCAAGCTGCGGATTGTTTTCGACAATCCCCAGCTTGATGTTGTTCCGGAGGAAGCATACGAAAGCGCGGTGGCGCTGGCGGCATCCCTGGGATGGCACTTTACCGGAGAAAATACCGAGATTTCCTTCGTCTCACAGGGATATCGGGGCGCGGATGTTTATCAATTTCTAGCCTATCTGGCCGTTGTGGAATCACAATCCCTGCCATCGGTGATCGAAGAACTTGAGGTCCCAGATGACTACAACATAATCCTGACAGCGCGCCCGCGGGGTACGATTCCTACAGCCCTCTGGGCCTGTTCCTATTTTGTTTTCATTGGCAGCAAGCAGTGACACATCGAGACGAGTGGATGCAGCCGGCAGAACAGGTATTGGCATCCGACTCAGAGAAGCAACATTGTAGGAGCTTGCTAAATCTAATGAGTGAGGTTCCGTGAGATGTTCCGCAAATATTGCCGGCTGCTGACAGCAGGTTTTTTTACTGTGGTTTTAGCGCTGCCTGGGTGGGCAGACGAGGTCCGGGAAATTCCTCCCGGCACTTCAATCAAAGTCCGCATCATTGACCAGCTCAGCAGTGAAGAAAGCGAGACTGGAGATATCTTTCACGGAACACTGGATGAACCAATCCAGGCCCATGGGAAAGAACTTTATCCACGGGGAGCCGATGTCAGCGGCCGCGTCAGCGATGTGCATCGTTCCGGCCGGCTCAGCGAACCCGGGGAGTTGGACTTGATCCTCACTACCGTGAGCTCGGGACGAGTTGCCTTCTCTGTCGCGGTGCAGCCGCTGGTGATCAAAGGCGAATCCCATGCCAAAAGCAATGCTGGGAAAATTGGTGGCGGCGCCGCTCTGGGAGCCGTCATTGGAGCGATTGCTGGTGGAGGAAAGGGAGCAGCCATTGGCGCGGGTGTCGGCGGAGCTGCCGGTGCCGGCGCAGCCGCAGCCACCGGCAAACGTGCTGCGCTCGTTCAGCCGGAAACCGTGCTCACATTCACCAGTACCGCTGCTTCTACGGCAACGATCAGCGAAAACGCCCCGCGACCAACTCCGTCGCAACCCTCCGAACAAGATTCCACGCAATCATCGAGTCCGGCCGCCAATCAGAATGACGCTCCGGAAGGGCCCGAGAGTTCAATTCCATTGTTCACGCTACGCGATCGTAGAGTTATCCGAGAATGTGTAAACCAGAATGCCTCGGCTTTTCCGGATGGCGCCACGGAACGTCCCGAACTGCCACCAGGTTCCGATCGGCAGGTTCGCCGAGGTGAGACCTTGCCGGCCGAACTTCAAAGCAAGGTTTACTCGCTGCCCGTGGCATGCGTCGAAAAACTCCCCGGGCTGCCCAACGACCTGGATCGGGTCGTCTATAGCGGTCGCGTTCTGTTGCTCGACAGCGGAAACCGGATCTTGGACCTTTTCTATCTCGATGAAAACGAGTGATTTTACATGCTAGGGCCGTTCCACCTCGAGATGAAGGAGAGGGGCTGCAATTCGACTCTTCTCCCTTGCCCGGTTTCGTCTTATACTCGCCCTCGTGCGCAGCGGGCTCTAAAGGTGATGTATGCATATCTGTGACCTTATCAAAAACCAGGAGACTTACCGAGCGGACGCAGATCAGACAGTGCTGGACGTGGCGCAAGCGATGGTCGCGCGCAACATCGGGGCGGTACCCGTACTTCGCGACGGCCTGCTGGTGGGAATTTTTTCCGAGCGGGATCTCATGAAGCGGGTGGTGGTGGAAGGACGTGAAGCAGGCGCTACTCGAGTAGGCGAAGTGATGACCAGTGATCCCCTTACCGTAAGTCCGCAGGAGACGCCAGAGAACTGCATGCTCCTGATGCGGCGCCACGGCTTTCGTCATCTACCCGTCTGTGACGGAAAGCAACTCCGAGGATTGGTTTCATTACGCGACCTCATGTTGCACGATCTTAGTGAAAAAGACGATGAAGTTCGAATGATGCGCGCCTACATTCACTCCACGCCCGACGTTTAACCGAGCGCGTTCCCAGCGCCAGCTCCCAGACCAGCGAGAGCCAGAGATTAGCGTCTGGGCCTTGCTAAATTTTTCTCCAACAATCACGAGCCTGTACCCGGTAACTATTACCCTTGGTTACTTTCGGTCATTGACCGTGGGACCGGAACTGGTAAGGTTTCATATGGAGGAGAGCTGTCGGTGTAGTCTGTCCGCCTTGCCATTGAAAAAGGTGACAGTAGAGCAGCCCGATGAACCCCAAAGTCCAGCTGGCTTTATGGATCGCCCACCCGCTGCTGCAACTCTCGGTTGCGGCGGTCATGTTTTATCGCAAATCACACAAGGTTTTTCCCGTTTTTTTCTCTTACCTGATTTCCCAGATTTTGATGTTTTCGATTTTGTTCCCCATCTACCGATCGGAGTATTCGGAAATTTTCTTTTATGCCTACTGGAGTTGTGCCGCTATCAGCCTGGCAATCGGCTTTAAGGTTATTCACGAGATCTTTCTGGACATCTTCCGCCCTTATCACACGCTCAAGGACTTGGGATCGGTATTGTTCCAGTGGGCCGCTCTGGTGATGTTGCTGGTAGCGGGAGTGGTAGCGGCGGCAAGCCCCGTTGCCTCCCAGGGTCCGATTGTGCAGGCCGTACTCACTGTGCAGCGCTGTGTGCGCGTAATTCAGTGCGGTCTGATTTTGTTCCTGCTCGTGTTCTCCAAGTATCTGGGAGTGACTTGGCGGCAGCACAGTTTTGGTGTTGCCCTTGGCTTCGGGAGCTTTGCCGGGGCCGAACTAACACTGCTGGCTCTGTTTGCGAGCAGTCACATATCGCCAACGGCTTTGAGCTTTTTTAACATGCTGGCATATAACGCTGCCATCGTGATTTGGCTGGTCTATGCCTGGATTAAGAGCCCGGCACGAGATGCCTCCGCGAGTCTCCTGATGTCGCAGCGGTGGGATCAGAGCCTGACCGACTTACAGCATCCGGTGTCGAGCGATTCTTTGATACCCTTGTTCGAGGGCATGGTGGACCGCGCCTTTTCACGAACTAATGGGGACTCTGCATCAGACCCTGCACCAGCCGAGGAATTAACTCCGGAGATCGTTTCTTCTTCTCGTTCCATTCAGCGCCCTCCCAGGAAATAATCATTTAGGATTCTTGGTTAGGGCTAGCCCAATCATTCACTGGAGCTCGGTCCTCTCAACAACTGAGAATCAGCGAAAGCTTCCGAATTGCCTCTCGCTAACCTATATCCCGACCTCCTTCCGTAATGGTTCTTCTTCTATCACATTGAATTATAAGGACAAGCTTGATCAATTCAGGTTTCTCCTACCCGCATAACCGAACTGGTGACCGGCTTTGCCAGGTTACCAACGTGGAAATACTTGCGTGTGGGGGTATAATTCCGGCCCGTGAGGGTTTCCGCTCCCAGGCGACCCGCACGCAAGGAGAACAATCCATGCAACGTGCGATCAGGATATTGCTCCTGATGGTAGGTTTAGCTGGCACATACGTGGCGGCAGCTGCTCCGATGCTCCCAGCACCGGACGGCGGGCCGATCCCGACGTGCACAAAAAAGGTCTGTACCTGATAAGAGGGGCAGGGTCACAACCGTGACCTATGCGCAACCGGAGCCGCCTAAAGCGGCCCCTAGATTTCCCTAGGGCTGAACGAATGTGAAAAACATCTTCAGCCCTTTTTTATTGCTGCAAGGTTGGTTGGGACAAAGCGAGGCGGAGATTTCGATTCAACTCCTCGACCTCGGAGATCGACGGCCGACAGCCGAAATCGGAGCAGATCACCGCCACCGTTCGTTCTTCCTTGATGGCCGGCAGAGCCGCAATGGTTTTCGCCAGTGCAGGCGGCAAATTTTGCGGGA
>DATHJP010000780.1:0-2934 GCA_035489695.1 Terriglobales bacterium | reverse complement strand
CGGCTACCACATAACGCCAATTTACGAATGCGTTTCGTGTCGACGTGAGAGGTTCGGGAACAACGGGGGAGCCCGACTTGAGGCGAGCCGCGATCTCGTCGATCGTCCAACGCAGCGATGGATCCCGGCGCAGACAGTGGCCCACAATATCCAGGTATTGCGGCGGCATCGTGTCCGGCAGCACCGGAGCATCTGACTCGGTTCCGTTCCACACCGGCAGGCGCTGGGTTAACACCTGCACCAGCGTTACGCCCAGTGACCAAACGTCTCCGGCTGGCAGGACCTGGCCGTTCAAAATCTCGGGCGGATCGTAAACGCTCCGCTTGTGCGGTACAACACTCGGCTCCCCGGTTCCGCGAAGTCCATCGCTTGAAAGTCTTAATCGATCGTCCACGGCCATGATGTTTGAAGGTTTCACAAGGCCGTGGACCAAACCTTTGCTATGAAGGAATGTCAAAGCATCCAGAAGGGGCGGGAGCATGTCTTCTAACTCGGCCAGCGTGAGGGGACGGTGTGGGAGAACTTGTGAGAGGTCCTCCTGCGCATACTCCATTACCAAATACAACAACCGGCGATCGCCGATTTGGCATCGTCCCATTTGAAACAGCCGAAGCAAGTGTGGATGAGAGAGTTTTGTCGCGATTGCCCATCGCGAAAGTTGGCGTTCGGCGTTGTACGGATCGGCCGGAATCAGTTTGATAGCTGCTTTTTTCGGATCCTGCGGGCTACGGTCTGTAAGAAACACCGCGCTGTGATCCGAGCCACCGAGATACTGGCGCAGGTGGAATTCGCCATTGATGACTTCGCCTTCCCGCTGTTTCCACACCTCGATCATTTCTGTCACTCTCATCGGTTTCAGCGCTATTGTATGCGAGTAACCACGCGCTGTGTCGAGCGGAGTAGTTAGACGTCCAGTTTTTTCTTGGTGCCGGGTCGGCCTACTCTGATCCACTTCGGGGTGCGGGTATCCAGACTAGTTCCTTATGGCGCGTCGGGGGCAGTAACAAAAGTGACGCTAGGCCTTTTGAGTTCCAAGGCCAAACTGTAACCGCGTATCGTACAGAGTAGTTCTACCCTATTTTCATTGTTCAATCGAAGGAGTACTCTCTTTCTCGCCTATACGGGGTAGCTGCCGGTATCTGGGGCTGTGAAGGTCGGTGATTGCAGATCGTTGCACCAATCTTCAAACCAGATTCGAAAATACAAAAAGAAAATTCCAAGGAGAAAACGTGAAACTTTCGCGCGCATTCACTAGTTTGCTGATCGTCTTACTGACTTGCGCCAGTGTTGCCTTCTCACAAACCTGGCAGCCGTTGCAGCACCAACCGACTTTCAATGCCAGCACTTCATTGCTGCTGACGGATGGGACAGTTATGGTGCATCAAGAAGGCGGACTGCAGTGGTGGAAGCTCAGCCCAGACATCAATGGCAGCTACGTCAATGGAACCTGGAAACAGCAGGCATCGTTGCCCTCGAACTACAGTCCTCTTTATTACGCTTCCGCGGTGCTGCCGGATGGGCGCCTAATCGTTGAAGGTGGCGAATACAACTTTGGGAGTCCGGTGTGGACTAACCTCGGGGCGATTTACGATCCGTTGGTTAACAAATGGACAGCCGTCAACCCGCCTATTGGCTGGGCGAATATCGGTGATGGACAAAGCGTCATTCTCCTCAACGGGACTTTTATGCTTGCCAACGCCGTCAGTAGTCAAGAGGCACTATTGGACGCTGCGACCTTGACCTGGACTTCTACCGGGACGGGCAAAGCTGATGGCAATGACGAGGAGGGATGGACGTTGCTGCCTAACGGGCTGGTGCTCACAGTGGATGCGAACAGCAACAACACGCACGCGGAGCGTTACAGCCCGCGACTGGGCAAGTGGGCCAGCGCAGGAAGCACAATTGTTCAACTGGCTGACCCGGGCTCGCACGAGCTTGGCCCGGCGGTGTTGCGGCCGAATGGAACGGTATTCGCTACCGGAGCGACCGGTCACAACGCAATCTACACGCCATCGCCGATCGGCGGAGTGGGAACTTGGGTGGCCGGTCCAGATTTTCCCAAAGCAAACGGCCAGCAACTCGACATCGCCGATGGCCCGGCGGCCCTGTTACCCAATGGCAACGTTCTCTGCGATACCAGCCCGGGAGTCTACCAAAACGGAGTACATTTTTTCGAGTTTGACGGCACCCAGTTCATTACCGAGCCTGGAACTCCCGATGCAAACCAAAACACGTCCTACGAGGGCCGCATGCTGATTCTGCCTACTGGCCAGATCTTCTTCGCCGATGGCACCAAGGACATCGAGATCTATACTCCGATTGGAAATCCTGACCCAGCGTGGGCACCGACCATCCATAGCTTCCCCAGTCAGATTAGCCCCGGCGGCTCATACACGCTGACGGGCACTCAACTCAACGGTTTGTCGGAAGGCGCCGCCTACGGGGACGATGCACAAGCGGCGAGCAATTATCCACTGGTGCGAATTACCAACCGGGCCAGCGGACATGTTTTCTTCGCCCGAACCCACGACCACAGCAGTATGTCCGTCGCGCCCGGAAAGCGCGGCTCGACCCACTTCGACGTTCCAGCAAATATTGAAACCGGGGCGAGCGACCTGGCAGTAGTTACAAACGGAATCGCCTCTACTGCGGTCAGCGTTACAGTCCAATGAAATGTGAATTAGATTCGAGGTATTCGTCCTGACCAACACCTAATTTACGAGCGGCGGCATTCGCATCATGACGAAGTGATCGACATTTGATTTAGCGGTGGCGAGGAAACTGACAACTTTTGCGGAGTAATCATAAGCACTAAAACGCTCAGTACTCTCTACGGGATGGTGTCAGCCCGTGGGGCCCCCTTCTAAAGCTTCGTCACCTAAGTCCAGATACCCCAAACCCTGCCAACTTGCAGCAACCATTGGCCGGAAGCCG